>NZ_JBISHE010000010.1:0-264159 GCF_045066555.1 Microbacterium sp. Ld4
AGTGTTTCGGCGGCCATAGCGTGAGGGAAACGCCCGGTTACATTCCGAACCCGGAAGCTAAGCCTCACAGCGCCGATGGTACTGCAGGGGGGACCCTGTGGGAGAGTAGGACACCGCCGGACTTCTTTTATACGAAAGCCCCGACCAATGCTGGTCGGGGCTTTCGTGCGTTAACGCGTCAGTTCGCCCTGACAGGGTGGTGGGTGCTCAATTCCGGCGCGACACCGGGCGGTGCGCGCGCGGTCGGGTGCATCCGACGCACCGCACCGGTTTTCGCGCGGCGATCAGGCGGTGAAGCGTGCGAGGAACTCGCGCGTGCGCGCTTCGCGCGGGCGCTTGAGCACCTGTGCCGGCGAGCCTTCTTCGATGATGGTGCCGGCATCCAGGAAGATCACGCGGTCTGCGACATCTCGGGCGAAGGCCATCTCGTGGGTGGCCATGAGGATCGTGGTGCCGTCTGCGGCTAGCTCCCGCACGAGCTCGAGGACTTCACCAACCAGCTCCGGGTCGAGAGCGGAGGTGATCTCGTCGAGGAGGAGCACCTCCGGTTCGGTCACGATCGCCCGGACGATGGCCGCGCGCTGTTGCTGCCCGCCGGAAAGACGGTCGGGATGCTTCTTCGCGTGCGCTTCGAGCCCGACCCGTGCGAGGAGCGACATGGCGCGGTCCTCGGCGGCGGCTCGCGGCATCCGATGGACGACACGGGACGCGAGCGTCACGTTGTCGAGCACGGAGAGGTGCGGGAAGAGGTTGAAGCTCTGGAACACAGCACCCAGGCGCGCGCGTACGCGGTTGCCATCGACGCGAGGATCGGAGATGTCCTCGTCTCCGAGGAAGATCTGGCCGTCGTCGATCGGTTCGAGGAGGCCGACGCAGCGGAGGAGGGTCGATTTGCCCGAACCGCTCGCTCCGATCAGGGCGACCACCTCGTGCGTGGCCAGCGCGACATCGACGCCGGACAGCACCTCGCGGTCGCCGAATGATTTGCGGATGCCGGTCGCGCGGAGGAGCGCGGTCACAGGAGGGATCCCGACTGCTCGCGTTCGCGGAGTCTGGCGGTGTACCAGTCGGTGAGTCGGATCGTCGGGATCGCCAGAAGGACGAACAGCAGGCCCGCGACCACGTAGGGCGTGAAGTTGTAGGTCACGGCGACGACAGATTTCGCGCCGGCGATCGCGTCGACGGCGGAGAGGATCGAAATGAGTCCGACATCCTTCTGCATGGAGATGAAGTCGTTCATAAGCGGCGGCGTCATCCGGCGCAGCGCCTGGGGGAGTACGACTCGGCGAAGCGTCTGCGCATGGCCGAGGCCGAGCGCGCGTGCCGCGAGGCGTTGAGAGGGGTGTACGGACTCGATGCCGGCACGGATCACCTCGGCGACGTAGGCCGAGTACGTCAGGGTGACGGCAACGACGCCCAGGAGGATCTCGTTGACCCTCTCGCCGAGGATCGTCGGCAGCCCGAAGCCGACGAGGTACAGCACGATGATGAAGGGAACACCGCGGAAGAGATCGGTGTAGCCGGCCGCGAGGACGCGGAGGGGGAAGAACACCGGGCCCGGGAGCGTACGCAGGAGGGCGACGACGAGGGCCACGATTCCAACGGTGATGACCGAGAACGCGAGGACCGTCACATTGATGAGGAACCCGTCCCACACCTTCGGCAGAGCCTGGACGGCGATCGCCGGGTCGAAGAAGGTCTGCTGGACGGCCGCCCACCCCGGGGTGTTGATGACCGTGAGCCAGACGACGCCCGCGAAGACGAGTGTCGAGACGATCGCCACCCACACCGAGCGGCGCTCGCGTCCTCGACGGTAGGCCCGTCGGTCGAGCTCGAGCGCGCTCGGGGGAGGAAGTGTTGTCACGAATCGACGTTAGCGCCCGGTCACTCCAGGAGCGTCACGCCCTGCCCCGAACCGAGCCACTCGTCGGTGATCTCGGCAAGGGTTCCCTCGTCACGGAGTTCGTCGACGGCATCCGTCACCGCGTCGGTCAGCGGCGAATCCTTCGCCAGGAGCAGGCCCCATTCGTCGGGGATCCCGGCAGCGGGAAGCTCGCCGACGATGAACGAATCCTCGATGTACTCCGCGGTCGCGAAGTAGGCCGTGGGCAGGTCGAGCACGATGGCGTCGATCTGACCGGCATTCAGCGCCGCGACGGCATCCTCGTTCGAGTTGTACGCCTTCGCTTCGGCATCCGGCGCCGTCTCGGCGAGTGTCGTGGCGCTCGTCGAGTTCGCCATCACTCCGATGGTGAGGTCGGCGAGACCCGCGAGCGAATCGACGCCGTCGGCCGCGCCGCCCTTGACGGCCACGACAGCTTGACTCGCCGCATAGTAGGGGGAGGAGAAGTCCACGCCCTGCTTGCGTTCGTCGGTGATCGTGTACTGCTGGATGTTGATGTCGAAGCTCTTCGGTCCGGGCGCGATGGCCGCCTCGAAGCTCGTCCGCACCCAGGTGACCTCATCCTTCGCGAAGCCCAGCTTGTCTGCGACTGCGTAGGCGACCGCGGACTCGAACCCCTCGCCCGACTCGGGCTCGTCGTCGATCACGTACGGGAAGTAGGCGATCTCACCGGTCGCGACGGTGAAGGTGCCGGGAGTGACGAGATCGTCGGGCGACGGCTGGCCGTCGACGGCGGCAGAGGGCGTGGTCGACGGGCCCGCTCCGGCGCATCCCGCCAGGAGGAGCGCCGAGGCGGCGGTGGTCGAGAGCAGGGCGATGCGCAGAGCGGAACGACGGGACATGCGGGCCTCCGTTTGGGCCGAGAACCTCGGCTGAGGGATCGGCGTCTCCCGAAGGCTGTCGTCGGGTGCCGAGCCCCATTCTCGCCTGCCGTCTCCGTCGGGACGATCAGCCGGGTCGATTTGTTACACGCCCGACACCCCAATCGCTCCCGTGTTCTGTGCGCCGCTCATGAATGCGGGGCGCACAGAACACTGCCCGTTATTTCAGTCCGGACGTTGCCGCCCCTCGCAGCAGGAATCTTTGGCCGAACAGGAAGACGAGGAAGAGCGGGATCAGTGACACGACGCTCATTGCGAACATCGAGCCGTAGTCCGAACTCGACTGCGCATCGAGGAACCCCTTCAGAGCGAGCGAGGCGGGGAAGAGTTCGGGCAGGCGCAGGTAGATCAAGGGGCCGAAGAAGTCTCCCCACGTCCAGATGAAGGTGAAGATCGCGGTCGTCGCGAGGGACGGGACGATCAGGGGCAGGGTGATCTGGAAGTAGCTGCGGATCTGGCCGGCACCGTCGACGCGGGCCGCCTCGAACAGCTCCTTCGGCAGACCACGGATGAACTGGACCATGAGGAAGATGAAGAAGGCCTCCGTCGCGAGGAACTTCGGCGCGATGAGAGGAAGGAAGGTGTTCAACCATCCGAGTTCCTTGTAGATCAAGAACTGGGGGACGAGCAGGACCTGGAAAGGCAGCATGATCGAGCCCAGCATCACCGCGAAGGCGATCGTGCGCCCACGGAACTGGAGCCGGGCGAACGCATAGGCCGCCATCGAGCACGACAGCAGGTTCCCGACGATCGCGCCGAGGGCGATGATCGACGAGTTGACCAGGAAGACGCCGAAGGGCGCTTGCAGGTCGTTCCACCCGTTCGCGTAGTTCTCGAAGGTCACATCCGTCGTGAAGATGCTGAGGTCTCGGAAGATCTCATCGTTCGGCTTGAGGCTCGAGACGACGAGCCAGATGAGCGGATAGATCATGATGAGCGACACGAGCACGAGCAGCGTGTGCTTGATGATCGAACGGATGCCGCTTCGCCGACCGACAGGACGCCTGCGCGGTCGGGGCCGGATCACGGCGTCCGGGCGGACGAGGGTTTCAGTTTCAGTCGTCATAGAACACCCAATACTTCGAGAGCCAGAAGTTGAACGCGGTGAACGCGGCGATCACCAGCAGCAGGAACCAGGACATCGCCGATGCGTAGCCCATGTCGAGCTCGGTGAACGCCTCCTTGTAGAGCAGCAATGTGAAGAACATCGTCGCGTCGCTCGGGCCACCGGTGCCGCCGGAGACGACATAGGCCTGTGTGAACGATTGGAAGGCGAAGATGATCTGAAGGACCAGGTTGAAGAAGATCACCGGGGTGAGGAGGGGGAAGGTGATGGAGAAGAACTGCCGCAGCCGACCCGCCCCGTCGATGGAGGCCGCTTCGTAGTACATCTCGGGGATCTGCCGGAGCCCGGCGAGGAAGATCACCATCGGAGAGCCGAAGGTCCATACGTGCAGGACGATCAGTGTCCCCAGCGCGTAGTCCGGGTGGCCGATCCACCCGGGGCCCTCGATTCCGAAGACGGCGAGGAACCCGTTGACCAGTCCCTCCTTGCCGAATACCTGCCGCCAGAGGATCGCGATCGCCACGGACCCGCCGAGCAGCGACGGCAGATAGAAGACCGACCGGTAGAACGGCAGGCCTCGCATCCCCTTATCGAGAAGCAGTGCGAGGCCCAGCGCCAGGGCGAGCTGCAACGGAACGCCGACCAGGACGTAGATCGTCGTGACCTTCATCGAATTCCAGAAGCGGGCGTCGCCGAACATCTCGGTGATGTTGTCGAGCCCGGCCCACACCGGAGGCTGCAGCAGGTTGTAGTCGGTGAAAGACAGGTAGAGCGATGCGAGGACTGGGCCGAGGGTCAGGCCGAGAGTTCCGATCAACCAGGGGAGCAGAAAGAAGAACGCCGCCTTGTTGTCTGGATATCGCACCTTCACGCGCGTCGGGGTCGTGGCTTTCCGCGATCGTGCGATCGTGCGGAGTTCGCCGAGGCTGCTCACATGACCTCCTCATCATTCGTGAATTAGTCGGAAACCACAGCATATGAGAAAGCGGTTTCTCGCAGGGATGATTATTGACCTCTGTTCGTCGATTCGTCAAGCGACCGCCCGGTATCGTGTGAGCGTCCGGGTGTCAGCACGCGCTCGACGGGAGGAGCTCCGTGGCGGAACATCGGGGGAACGCGACTATTGCCGACGTGGCGAAGGCCGCGGGTGTCTCACCGGCGACGGTCTCCCGAGTGACGAACAATCGGTTCGCCGGCGAGCCAGCGATCGCGGAGAGGGTCAGAGGCGCGATCGCCGAACTGGGCTATGCGCCGAGCCCCGTGGCCCGGAGCTTGGCGCTCGGGCGCACGCACGTCGTGGCGTTCGTGGTACCCGATCTGGCAAACCCCTCGTTCCAGTCGGTGCTCGCGGGCCTCAGTAAGACGGCCGCCGGTGACGGATATCGTGTCCTCGTGGCCGACTCGGGGGAGTCGGCGGCGGAAGAGGCGCCGCTCGCGATGGAGATCCGACGGCGCACGGATGCCATCGTCCTCTGCGCCCCCCGCATGCCGGAGGAGGAGTTGGCCGCTCTGATCCCTCGCCTGGGACCGGTGGTCTTGGTCAATCGGCGGGTCGAAGGATCGTCCGCGCCGTCTCTCGCCGTGGATTACCGTCGCGGCATCGAGGTCATCGCGCAGCACCTGTACGACATGGGTCACCGCGACATGGCGTATGTCTACGGCCCCGAGCGGAGTGCGTCCAATGCGTTGCGCGAGCGGGGGATCGAGGATTTCCTCGCGGTGAACTCCGATGTGACCATCCGCCGGATCGCCGCGGGAGCCGGGTCTGAGGAAGGGCGCGCAGCAGCGGACGCCGTTCGGGCCAGCGGTGCGACGGCCGCGATGGCGTTCAACGATCTGGTGGCCATCGGGCTCATCGGAGGTCTGCGGGAACTCGGCGTTCAGGTGCCCCGTGACGTGTCGGTGACCGGTTTCGACGACATCCCTCTCGCCCGGTTCCTCGACCCTGCGCTGACGTCCGCATCGGTGCCGCACGCGGAGCTGGGCGTTCTGGCGTGGAGCCAGATGCGCGCGGTGATGGCGGGGGCGGATCCGGGGCCGCACGCGCTCTTCGAGCCGCGGCTCGAGGTCAGGCGATCCACCGCGGCGCCCGTTCGGCGCTGAGCCGAGCTTGCCTGCGGGGAGCGGGATCACAAGTTTGTTGCCGCTGAGCACATTTCTTGACTCCGCATCGCGAGCAGTGCTAGCTTCCCCGAGAAAGCGATTTCTCGCCGATGTCGGCGATCCACGGCAACAACCTGAAATGAGGCGCAATGATGCGTAAACGAGCTATCCGCGGAACGATCGGCGCTGTCGCGGCCGTGTCCGTGTTCGCTCTCGCCGGGTGCTCCGGCGCCGGGTCTCCTGCCGGCGACGGGTTCGACCCCGATGAGGAGATCGAACTCGAGATCTCCTGGTGGGGCGACGACGCCCGGGCTGTCCTCTTCGGAGAGGTCATCGACAAGTTCGAGGCCGAGTATCCGAACATCACCGTCGTGGAGACGCCGGTCGGCGCGCCCGATGACCTCTTCAACCGGCTGGCGACGGACTTCGGAGCCGGTGCGGATACGGCACCGGATGTCTTCGCCCTGGGTGGGGCCAAGCCGCAGGAGTACGGTTCGCTCGGCGCGCTGCTCGATCTCGGCACCGTGAGCGAACAGCTGGACACGTCGGACTACCCCGAGTTCTCTCTGACCAATGCGATCGTCGACGAGAAGCTGTATGGCCTGCCGACCGGCGGCAACGCCACGGCGGCTTTCATCAACGGGGAGATCTTCGAACGAGCGGGCGTCGAGGTCCCCACCGGCGACTGGACGTGGGAAGACCTCATCGACGCCGCGGGTGAGATCGGCGATGCCGGTCTCGAGACGGAGGGTGGACAGCAGATCGTCGGGATCGACTTGCGCATCCACGACATCATCGGCACCTACGCCGGTCAGGTGAGCGAGGTCGGGATGTACGACTGGGACGGCACCCTTGGCGTCACCGCCGATCAGATGGCGAGCTGGTACGAGATCGAGGAGGAGCTCGCCGCGGCCGGCGCGCTCCCCGACCCGTCGGTCGTCACGGCGAACTGGGCTCTTCCGCCGGACCAGCAGCCGTTCACCCTGGGGCAAGCCGCCATCACGTTCGGGTACAGCAATCTCATGAGCGCCTACTCGACGGCAGGTGATGACGTCCAGATGATGCTGCCGCCCACCTCCACCGACATCTCAGGCGTCGCCTTGCTGCCCTCCGCCTTCTGGTCGATCAACGCCGCGACGAAGCATCCCGAGGCTGCCGCCCTCCTCGTGGACTGGTTCCTCCACGAGCCCGAAGCGGCGAAGCTGATCCTCGACACCCGAGGCGTCCCCTTCAACCCCGCGACCCTCGAAGTGGTCTCCCCGCTCCTGAGCGGACCGAGTCAGATCGCTGCCGACTACGTCGAAGTGGTCCTCGACGAGGGCGTCGTCGCTCCGCCGCAGCCGGCGGGGGGCGCCATCATGAACGAGCTGTCTCAGCGCATGGAGTCCGAGGTCCTCTTCGGCCGGGCCACTCCGCAGGAGGCCGGCCAGCGTTGGGTCGATGAGCTGACATCCGCGCTCGGATGACGTGAGGTCGGTGGCGGGCGGTCTCCGGGCCGTCCGCCACCGACCGCCGCCGACAGAGAAGGAGAATCGATGACAGCCCTGCGACGCCAGGACACCTTGCGCGCGTTGCGCTCCGCGGACGTGGCCGCGCGCGCCGGCATCGCCGGCACTCCGCTCGGCGAGGAGATGGCGCGGGCCGATGTGCGCTTCGTCGCGCGCGGCGGGCCGCTCGAACGCCGGTGGGACGACGCGCTCCGCGAGCTGTCGTCGTGTATCCGGCCGATCATCGGGGCCGATCCAGTCCTGAACGAGGGCGGCCCGTACGACGGATGCTGGATCGAGAGCACGGGAACGGTGAACGTCGACGTCCTCACTCGGTTCGCTCCCGATGTCGCCGCGCGCACGCTGCGACAATTCGCGGTGCACCAGCGCGAGGATGGCATGATCCCGTACAAGGTGGCGCCCACCGGGCCGGGGTTCAGCCAGATCCAGATGGTGACGCCGCTTGCCCGCACCGTTTGGCGTCATTACCTCGCGACGGGCGACCGCGAGCTGCTCGCGGCGCTCTACGGCGCCATGGTCCGGCACGACGCGTGGCTCTTGCGCTATCGCAACACCCGCGCCACGGGCGGCGTCGAGGCCTTCTGCGCCTTCGACACCGGCCACGACCTGTCACCGCGATTCTGGTTCGCTCCTGATCGTGCCCTGCATGCGGATGCGCGCCACTGTGATCCGTCCGCTCCCCTCATGCCGTACATCGCTCCCGACCTGACCGCGAACGTAGCGTGCCAGCGCGAGTATCTCGCCCTCATCGCACAGGAACTCGGAGACGACCCCGGGCCATGGTCGCAGGCGGCAGCAGAGTCCCGCGCGGCGTTGTACGATCAGTGCTTCGTGGCCGAGGACGGCCAGTTCTACGACCGTGACGGCTCAGGCGCCCACGTGCGCATCGCGACGGACGTCCTCGCGCGGGTTCTCGCCTGCGAAGTCGGAGACGGCGAGTTCTTCGCAGCGAGCCTCCACCGCTATCTCATGAACACCCGGAAGTTCCTCGCTCACTACGGGTTCACGACCATCGCGATGGACGACCCCCGCTTCGACCACGACTCCGGCCGCAACTCCTGGGGTGGGCCGGTCAACTTCCTGGCACTGCTTCGCGCCCCCGACGCCTTCGACCGCCACGGGCACGTCGCGGAGCTCGCGTTGACGGCGGCGCCCGTGCTGTCAGCCCTCGCCATCGAGGGACGGTTCCCGCAATGCCTGGACCCCTGGTCGGGAGATGCCGGGTACACCGAGGTGTACGCGCCCGCCATCCTCTGGTACCTCGATGCGCTCGAACGGCTCAGCGGCGTGATGCGTCGGGGCGACGGTTCGGTGTGGCTGTCGGGCCTGACTCCGACGCGTCTCGAGCATGGCGCCTCGGCTGAGACGCTCGCGTTCCGTCGCGCCATAGACGGGCATCGCTGGGAACTGGTGGGAGATGACGAGACGATCGAGGTCTTTCGCGATGGCGCCGCCTTCGTCACGTTCCCGCGAGGGTGGCGGGTGACCGTCGATCCGTCGGGCGCAGTGGACACGGTGGTGGGTCTCAGTCCGGCGACCGTGTCCGGCACTCTCCGGATGCCGGGTCTCGATCTCGAGCTGTCGGTCTCCGCCAACCAGATCGTCCGGGTGGGCGAGGGGCGGCCGGAGCACGCCGGCGGCCCGCGGTTCGTGGCGCCCGTCTTCGATTGATCTGTCTCCGCTCGTCATCGCCGCAGAGCGAGGCCGTCGGCTGTCTCCTCGAGAGGGAAGATCCGTGCCCGTTCGTTCGGGGTGTCGTTCGGTGAGTGGAGGGTCAGGTTGAGCCCGCCCATCAGATCGCGGAAGATCATCCCGTGCCCGCCGTCGGCGGACCAGATCGGTTCGGCGGACTGATGCCATGGGCCGAGTACGGACCCGGACGTCGAGACGGCGACACCCATCGCATAGCCGGACGCTCCACCGCTCGACCACAGCATCATGAGCCGCGCGTCGGAAGCGCGGTGCAGGAAAGGTCCGTCTGTGACGTGGACCCGTTCGAACTCCGGGCGCGGGATCGGCTGAGACCACGGCGCGGTCGACGCGGAGAAGAGAAGGACCGGTTCGCCGACGGTGTCGCGAAGGTCGTCGGTCAGGCGGATCGCATGGACCTCGCCGTCGCCGACGTCCTTCCACTCGTGGCAGAAGACGAGGTAGGGGATTCCGTCCTCGACGTGCAGTGTTCCGTCGAGGCATTCCCATGCCCGAGGAGTGAGGGGGCCATCCGACCACGGCGAATAGGGGCCCTCCGGGCGCTCGGCGCGGAGTACTTGGGTTCCGCGCGTGAACCCGGGGGCCGTGAAGGTCGCGAAGAGGTAGAACGCTCCGGCGTAGGGGTGCACCTCCGGAGCCCAGTACTGCGTGTGCGACCAGAAATCGGGTGCCGGGCGGAACGCCGGGATCGGACCGTGCCAGACCTCGAGATCGTCGCTCCACCACGTGTCGAACCCGATGGCCGGCCCATCCCAGATGTTCGGATCCGTGCTGCCGAACAGCCAATAGCGTCCGTCCTGCTCGTCCGTCAGCACGTAGGGATCTCTGATCTGAATCTGGTCGAGGCGGGCCATCCCCACACCCTATGGCACAGAAGGCGCCGGAGAAAACGCTTTTTTAGCCGCTCGGCGCCGTCGTCCAGCGTGCGGCGAGGGTCTCCGATCCCCTCGCCAGGAGGGTGACATCGGCGCCGACGGCGAGGAAGTCCGCCCCTGCGTCGACGTACGCCCGGGCGGCATCCGGATCGAAGGCGTTCACTCCGACGGGCGTGCCGGACGCGTGCACTGCGGCGAACGCGCGCCTCACCGCCGCGGTCACGTCGGGGTGCGTCTGCTGCCCGAGGAGCCCCATCGATGCGGCCAGGTCGCTCGGCCCCACGAACACGCCGTCGACGCCGTCGACCGCCGCGATCGCCGCTGCGTTCTCGACACCCGCCGCGGTCTCCACCTGCACGAAGAGGGACACATGCCGGTCTGCCTCGACGGCGTAGTCGTCGACCCTGCCCCAGCGTGCCGAGCGGGCGAGCGCCGCGCCCACACCCCGGCGACCGCGTGGCGGGTACCGCACGGCGCTGACGGCGTCGGCCGCCTGCTCGGCGGTGTCGACCATGGGCACGAGGATGTTCTGCGCGCCGACGTCGAGGACCTGCTTGATCGTGACGACATCGCCGATCGGCACCCGCACGACCGGCGTCACACGCGACGCCGCAACCGCCTGCAGCTGCGCCATCACGGACTCGAGGCCATTGGGGGAGTGCTCCATGTCGATGAGCATCCAGTCGAACCCGGCACCGGCGCAGATCTCGGCCACGAGCGGGGACCCGGAACAGACCCAGATGCCGGCGAGCGGACGGTCGGCGCCGGCCAGCGCGTCGCGGAAGGTCGGATTCAGCGGAAACGGCATTCGATCACTCCCATCGGACCATAGTCGCAGCGGATGTCATCGCCGCGCGAGACCCAGACGGGCCGGGTGAAGGACCCCGCGAGGATGATCTCGCCCGCCTCCAGGCGGTCGCCGTGCTGGTGGACCTTGTTCGCCAGCCAGGCGACCCCCGCGGCGGGGTGGCCGAGGACGCCCTGCGCGACGCCGGTCTCCTCGATCTCACCGTTTCGCGACAGGACGCCGGGCACCCAGCGCAGATCGAGCTCGTCCGGCCGGCGGTGCTCGTCGCCGAGCACCATCGCCCCGTAGGCCGCGTTGTCGCTGATCGTGTCGACGATCGTGCGGCCCTCGAGCTCGATGTGCGAGTTGAGCACCTCGAGCGCGGGAACCGCGTAGTCGATCGCCTCGAGGGCGTCGTCGAGGGTGCAGTCGGGTCCTTCGAGGGGCGCGGCCAGGACGAAGGCCAGTTCCACCTCGACGCGGACATTCGAGAAGTGATCGACGGGGATGCTGTCGCCCGATCGGTAGACCGTGTCATCGAACATGACGCCGTAGTCGGGTTCGGTGATGCCGGTCGCCTGCTGCATCGCCTTCGACGTCAGGCCGATCTTGCGACCGACCAGGCGGCGGCCGCCGGCGATCATACGGTCGCGCCACACGCCTTGGATCGCGTACGAATCCTCGACGGTCGCGTCGGGGTAGCGCGCGGTGATGCGTGGGATGACCCCATGGGTCCGATCGGCCTCGGCCAGCTCGGCGGCGATCGACGCGATCTGTTCGTTCGTCAGCATCCGCCCGCTCACAGTTGGTGACCCAACTTGTACTCGCCCTGCTTGTACGACGGCATCTCCTCGGCATCGCCCTCGCGCGTGTACGAGAACCCGTCGGCGCCGATGGTCACGGCCATCTCGCTCCGGTGCTCCCGCGCGCGGACCGGCTGCGGGTTGCCGTCGAGGTCGAGGACGAGGGAGGCCTCGGTGTACCACGACGGCACGACGGGGTTGCCCCAGAAGTCGCGGCGCTGGTTGTCGTGCACGTCCCAGGTGATGACGGGGTTGTCGGGGTCGCCGGTGTAGTAGTCCTGCGTGTAGACCTCGACTCGGTGCCCGTCGGGGTCGCGCAAGTACAGGTAGAACGCGTTCGAGACGCCGTGCCGGCCGGGACCGCGCTCGATGGCATCCGACAGGCGGAGCGCCCCGAGCTTGTCGCAGATCGCGAGGATGTTGTGCTTCTCGTGGGTCGCGAAGGCGACGTGGTGCATGCGGGGGCCGTCGCCGCCGGTCGCCGCAGTGTCGTGCACGGTGGGCTTGCGTCGCATCCATGCGGCGTAGACGGTGCCCTCGTCGTCTTGGATGTCCTCGGTCACCCGGAAGCCCAGGTCCTGGTAGTGCCGGACAGCGCGCGGGACATCGGGGGTGACCTGGTTGAAGTGGTCGAGCCGGACGAGCTCACCCGGTATCTGCAGGTCGTATCGCCATGACAGCCGCTCGACGTGCTCGCTCTGGTGGAAGAACTCGTACGGGAATCCGAGCGGATCCTCGACGCGCACCGAGTCGCCGATGCCCTTCGTGAACCCGTCGGGGCGGCGCTCGACGCGGCATCCGAGTTCCGTGTAGAACGCGGCGGCGCGGTCGAGGTCCTCGGGGCTCCGCACCCGGTAGGAGAACGCCGCGACGGCCGCGATCGGGCCCTTCCGCAGCACGAGGTTGTGGTGGATGAACTCCTCCGTCGAGCGGAGGTAGACCGCCTCGTCGTCCTCCTCGGTGACGTGCAGCCCCAGGATGTCGACGTAGAAGCGGCGGGATGCCGCGAGGTCGGTCACGACGAGGTCCATGTATGCGCAGCGCAGGATGTCGGGGGCAGGCGAGGCCGGGGTGGCGACCGGGTCGTCGGCGCGGATGGGGGCCTCGGCGGAGACGTAGAAGCCGGATGACGTCTTCGTCATCCCGTCGCGGTGTGTCATGTCAGCGTCCTTGCGTGGGGGAGGGTCAGTTCTTGCCGAAGGTGGGGTGGTGGGGTTCGCCGAGCGTGATGTGCACGGCCTGCTGGTCGGTGTAGAAGTCGATCGAGCGATACCCGCCCTCGTGTCCGAGACCGGAGGCCTTGACGCCTCCGAACGGCGTGCGGAGGTCGCGCACGTTGTTCGAGTTCAGCCACACCATGCCCGCCTCGATGGCCTGCGAGAAGTTGTGTGCGCGGGTCAGATCGTTCGTCCAGAGGTAGGCGGCGAGGCCGTACTTGGTGTCATTGGCGAGGGCGAGGGCCTCGTCGTCGGTGTCGAACGGGGTGATCGCCACAACCGGCCCGAAGATCTCCTCCTGGAAGATGCGCGCCGTCGGCGGCACGTCGGCGAACACCGTCGGGGCGACGAAGTTGCCGGCGTCGAACCCCTCGGGTCGTCCGCCGCCGGCCACCAGACGCGCCTCCGTCTTGCCGATCTCGACGTACGACATGACCTTCTCGAAGTGCTCCGGGTGCACGAGTGCCCCGACCTCGGTGGCCGGGTCGTGCGGGTATCCCACCCGCACGCGGCGGGCCTGGGCTGCGTAGCGCTCGACGAACTCGTCGTAGACGGAGCGCTCGACGAGGATGCGGCTGCCGGCCGTGCAGCGCTCGCCGTTGAGGGAGAACACGCCGAAGATCGTCGCATCGATCGCCGCCTCGAGATCGGCGTCGGCGAAGACGATCGCGGGGCTCTTGCCGCCGAGCTCCATCGACAGTCCCTTCAGGAAGGGCGCCGCGTTCGCGAAGATCACCTGTCCCGTCGAGCTCTCGCCGGTGAACGAGATGAGCGGCACATCGGGGTGCTTCACCAGGGCGTCACCCGCCTCTTCGCCGAGGCCGTTGACGAGGTTGAAGACTCCCGGAGGCAGTCCCGCCTCTTCGAAGATCCCGGCCCAGAGGGATGCCGATAGGGGCGTGAACTCGGCGGGTTTGAGGACGACCGTGTTGCCGGTGGCCAGGGCCGGGCCCAGCTTCCACGATTCGAGCATGAACGGTGTGTTCCACGGCGTGATGAGACCGGCGACGCCGATCGGCTTGCGATTCACGTAGTTCAGCTGACGGCCGGGGACCTTGAACGCGTCATCGGTCTGCGCGATGATCAGGTCGGCGAAGAAGCGGAAGTTCTCTGCCGCGCGCCGCGCCTGGCCGAGGGCCTGCGTGATCGGCAGGCCCGAGTCGAACGACTCGAGCTCGGCGAGGCGGGCATCGCTCGATTCGACCAGGTCGGCGATGCGGTGGAGCACACGCGAGCGCTCGCGCGGCAGCATCCGGGGCCATGGTCCGTCCGTGAACGCGTGGCGCGCGGCGGCGACCGCCAGGGCGACGTCGGCCTGCTTGCCCGCTGCGGCCGTCACGTAGACCTCGTTGGAGACGGGCTCGAGGACGTCGAAGGTCGCGCCGTCGACCGAGTCGACGAAGGAGCCGTCGATGTAGTGACGGATGCGGGTCGGCAGGTCTGCCGGGACGTGTCGCGCGTCGAGCGCGGGCGTGGGGTGGGTCATCGTGTGCTCCTTCGCAGACGGGTCAGAACGCGGGGAGGCCGAGGGCCTCGTCGGGGTGCTCGTGGATCATGTAGGCGTCGAGGGTGGCCGATCGGTGCCGGCGGGCCGCCTTCTCGATCTCCCCGAGAGGGGCGCCGGTCTCGATCAGTTGGAGGATGTTCTCGTGCTCGCGCACGGACTCCTGTGCGCGGCCGGGCACGAAGCTGAACGTCGAGTCGCGGAGGTGACCGAGGCGGGCCCACTCGGCCTCGACGAGGTCGAGCATGCGCGGGTTGGCGCACTTGCCGAACAGCGTGGCGTGGAACTCCTGGTTGAGCGCGGTGAAGGCCCGCGGATCGAAGTGGGCGAGCGTCTCGATCATCAGCTCGTTGATCCGGCGGGCGGCCCCGACGTCATCGGGGGTCAGTCGACGCGCCGACAGGGCGGTGGCCGCCCCCTCGAGGATCGACAGCGCCTGCATGCTCAGCCGGTACTGCGAGTCGTCGACCATCGACACCCGGGCGCCCACGTTGCGCTCGAAGGTGACGAGCTGCTCCGCTTCGAGCTGACGGATCGCCTCGCGCACGGGCACGACGCTCATCTGCAGCTCGCCCGCGAGAGTCCCCAGCACCAGGCGGTAGCCCGGCGTGAACTCCTGACTGGCGATCCGTTCCTTGATCCAGCGGTAGGCGAGCTGGGATTTGCTGAGCGTCGCGCTGTCCGTGGCCGTCATGCGCCCTGCCCCTGTTCGGTTTCGTAGCGCGCACGCCACTCGGCGTTCATCGGGAACAGGCCGTCGATGCGCTCGCCGTCGGCGACGCGAGCGGCGACCCAGGCGTCCTCTTTCTCCTGAGCGAGGGCCGCCTCGACGACCTCGGCCACAACGGCGGGGGGGATGACGATCACCCCGTCGGCGTCGCCCACGATGATGTCGCCGGGCTGCACGGTCGTCCCGCCGCAGGCGATGGTGACGTCGCCCTCCCACGGCACATGCCTCCGCCCGAGGACCGCGGGATGCGCGCCGACGGTGTAGACCGGGATGCCGACGGCCGCGACGGCCTCGATGTCGCGGACACCGCCGTCGGTGACGACCCCGGCGGCTCCGCGGGCCCGGGCACGAAGGGCGAGGACGTCGCCGAGCGTGCCGGAGCCGCGCTCGCCGCGAGCTTCGATGACGATGACCTCGCCGTCTCGGACGGTGTCGAACGTGCGCTTCTGCGCGTTGTAGCCGCCGCCGTGGGCGGTGAAGAGATCTTCGCGGTTCGGGACGAAGCGCAGGGTGCGGGCGGTGCCGACGAGCTTCGCGCCGGGATGCAGGGGGTGGACGCCGTCGACCGTGACGTTGTCGAGGCCGCGGCGCCGGAGCTGCTGGGAGAGTGCGGCGACCGGGACGGCGAGGAGCGCCTCCCGCAGGTCCGGCGAGAGAGCGGATGCCGACTCCTCGTCCGGGAGCCCTGCCGCCGCCCGCGACCCCCAGGCCTCCTCGCGCTGGGTGTCGTCGACGGTCGGGGTCGACCCGAGTGCGGGGTCGGCCGGATGCGTGCCGGCCGTCACGGTGGTGCGGAGGCGGCCGCTCGAGGTGCCGGTGTCGGGGGAGTCCACCTCGACCTCGACGACGTCGCCGGGCGCGATCACCGACGACCCCGCAGGGGTGCCGGTGAGGATCACGTCACCCGGCTCGAGCGTGAAGTGCTGAGAGAGATCGGCGACGATCTGGGCGAGCGGGAAGAGGAGCCCCGTCGTGTCGTCGTCCTGGACGAGCGTCCCGTTGACCCAGGTGCGCACGCGGAGTGCGCCCGGGTCGACCGTGCGGGCGTCGATGAGTTCGGGGCCGAGCGGCGTGAAGCCGTCGCCGCCCTTGGACCGCACGTTCGATCCTTTGTCGGCCGCGCGCAGGTCGTAGAGGCCGAGGTCGTTCGCCGCGGTGACCGCTGCGACGTGGCCCCACGCGTCGAGCACGCCGACGCGGCGGGCCGGTGCGCCGATGACGAGCGCGATCTCACCCTCGAAGGCGAGCAGCTCGGTTCCTGCGGGCCGCTCGACCGTGTCGCCCGAGGCGGCGAGCGAGCTCGACGGCTTGAAGAAGTACGACGGAGCGGCGGGAAAGCGGCCGCGCTGCTCTGCGCGCGACCGGTAGCTGAGGTGGACGGCGATGATCTTGCCCGGCCGCGCGGGCAGCGCGGGCGCCGGGCGGGGCTGGGGGGACTCCATGCTCATGAGCTCCTTCGCTCTTGCGTCGTATCTCAAATCGTATATGATCTAACCCTCTCCCACAATCGGGCGCAGCCGATCGGGGATACGACAAAGACGTCGAATGACACAGGAGTCATCATGAGCGCACCCCTTCCCCCGTCACGAGCCGCGGGCTTCACCCCCACCGGCACGATCGCAACCGCGGCCGATCGCCGCCGCGTCGTGTTCGCCACCGTGGTCGGCACCACCGTCGAGTGGTACGACTTCTTCATCTACGCGACCGCGGTGGGCCTCGTGTTCGGGCAGCTCTTCTTCGCCCCGCTGGGCGCCAACAGCGTGCTCGTGGGCTTCGCCACCGTCGGCGTCAGCTTTTTGTTCCGCCCGCTCGGCGCCTTCCTCGCCGGTCACCTCGGCGACAAGTACGGCCGCAAGGTCGTCCTGATGTGGACGCTGATCCTCATGGGCATCGCCACGGCCCTGATCGGCGTGCTGCCCACATACGAGACCATCGGCATCGCCGCGCCGATCCTCCTCGTGCTGCTGCGCATCCTGCAGGGCATCTCGGCGGGAGGCGAATGGGGCGGGGCCGTTCTCATGGCGGTCGAGCACGCACCGAAACAGCGCCGCGGCGCCTTCGGGGCCTCGCCGCAGATCGGCGTGCCGCTCGGACTCCTCCTCGCCTCGGGCGTCATGGCCCTCATGACGGCGATCGCGCCGGGAGACCAGTTCCTCGAGTGGGGGTGGCGGGTGCCCTTCCTGCTGAGCGTCGTCCTCATCCTCATCGGCTGGTACGTGCGTCGCCGGGTCGAGGAGAGCCCGGTCTTCCTCGAACTCGCCGAGCGCAAGGAGCACGCGCAGATGCCGATCGTCGCGCTGTTCCGTCGGCACGCGCTGCTCGTGATCATCGCGGCCTTCGTCTTCGCCGGCAACAACGCCGTCGGCTACATGACGACCGGCGGCTACATCCAGGGATACGCGACCAATCCCGACGGCCCGCTCGCGCTCGATCGTGGCCCCGTGCTGTGGGCCGTCGCCGGATCGGCCGTCACCTGGCTGATCTCGACCCTCGTCGCGGGCTTCCTGTCCGACCGCATCGGGCGGCGCTCGACCTACATCGCGGGCTGGCTCCTCCAACTGGTCGGCGTGTTCGCGCTCTTCCCGCTCGTCAACACCGGGAACATCTTCATCCTCTTCCTGGGTCTCGCGATCCTGACCATCGGGCTCGGGTTCACCTACGGGCCGCAGGCCGCCCTCTACGCCGAGCTCTTCCCGGCATCCATCCGGTTCTCCGGCGTCTCGATCTCCTACGCCATCGGCGCGATCCTGGGCGGCGCGTTCGCCCCCGCGATCGCGACGGCGCTGGTGCAGGCGTTCGGATCGACGACTCCGGTGACCTGGTACCTCGCCGGCATGACCCTGCTCGGACTCGTCGCCACCCTCCTGCTGCGCGACCGCTCCGGCATCCCGCTCGATCCCGACCACGAGGCGGAGCAGTCGGTCAGCCCGATCCGCGGCGTCGCCAAGGTCTGATCGCCCCATCCGAGGAGTTCCGCATGCAGTTCCACCATCACGGCTACGTGTCCGGGGATCCCAGGCGACAGGATGCCGCCGGGTCGGGCATCGACCGGCCCGCCGACCTGCCCGACGAGATCGACGTGCTCATCGTCGGCTCGGGGCCTGCCGGAATGCTCCTCGCAGCCCAGATGTCGCAGTTCCCCGAGGTGACGACACGGCTGATCGAGCGACGCAGCGGACGGCTCGTCCTCGGCCAGGCGGACGGGATCCAGCCCCGGTCGGTGGAGACGTTCCAGGCGTTCGGCTTCGCCGAGCGCATCGTCGCCGAGGCGTACAACATCGCCTACATGAACTTCTGGGGGCCCGACCCGGAGGACCCGGCGCGGATCGTGCGAACCGCCCGGACCGACGACTACGCGCTCAAGATGAGCGAGTTCCCGCACCTGATCGTCAACCAGGCGCGCGTGCTCGATTACTTCGCGGAGGCCGCGGCGAACGGTCCCGGCCGTATCGCGCCCGACTACGGCATCGAGTTCGTCGACCTCGACGTTCCCGAAGCGCCGGACGCGCCCGTCGACGTCCGCGTGCGGCACCTCGGCGGCGGCCGTGAGGGGCAGGAGCAGACCGTCCGCGCCCGCTACGTCGTCGGGTGCGACGGCGCGCGCAGCGGCGTCCGCCGGGCGATCGGCCGGGTCCACGTGGGTGATGCGTCCCTGCACGCCTGGGGCGTGATGGACGTCCTCGTAGAGACCGACTTCCCCGACTGGCGGACCAAGTGCGCCATCAGCAGTTCGGCAGGCAACATCCTCCACATCCCCCGCGAGGGGGGATACCTGAGCCGGATGTACATCGACCTCGGCGAGGTGGCGGTGGACGACGACCATCGGGTCCGGCAGACGCCCGTTGAGAGCATCATCGCCCGGGCGAACGAGATCATGCATCCGTACTCGATCGACGTCAGGGAGGTCGCCTGGCACAGCGTCTACGAGGTGGGGCACCGGGTGACCGACGGCTTCGACGACGTCCCCGACGGTGTCGACCGGACGCCCCGGGTCTTCCTCACCGGCGACGCCTGCCACACGCACAGCGCGAAGGCCGGTCAGGGCATGAACGTCTCGATGCAGGACGGCTTCAACCTCGGGTGGAAGCTGGGTCACGTGCTCTCCGGGCTCGCTCCGGCATCGCTCCTGTCGACCTACGGAGCCGAGCGTCGCCCCGTCGCCCAGCAGCTGATCGACTTCGACAGGGAGTGGTCGTCGCTGATGGCGCGCAAGCCCGAGGAGATCACCGACCCGCAGGACCTCGCCACGCATTACCTCGCCACCGCCGAGTTCCCGTCCGGTTTCAGGACCCGGTACGAGGCGTCCCGGATCGTCGACGGCGGGGAGAGCGGCCACCTCGCCGCCGGGTACCCGGTCGGCAAGCGGTTCATGTCTGCCGAGGTGGTGCGCGTGGCCGACGGCAACGTCATCCACCTGGGCCACCACGCCCGCGCCGACGGCCGTTGGCGGGTGTACGCGTTCGCCGACGCCGCACAGCCCGGCGCCGACTCCGATCTCGGCCGGTGGGCCGAGTGGTTCGCTTCTCCCGGCGGCCCGCAGCAGCGCCACACTCCGGTCGGAGCCGACGCCGATGCGGTGTTCGACGTCAAGGTCGTCTACCAACAGGGCTACGACGAGGTCGATCTCGGCGTGGTGCCGGCGCTCTTCCGCCCTCGGTCGGGTCCGCTCGGGCTCACCGACTGGGAGAAAGTCTTCGCCTCGGGGCCGTCGACGTGGACCGACGTCGACATCTTCGGCGCACGGGCGATCTCCCGGGCCGGCGCGGTCGTCGTCGTGCGGCCCGACCAGTACGTGGCCGCCGTCGTGCCGCTCGCCGACACGGAGCGACTCGGACGGTTCCTGGCCGGCGCCCTCACGACGATCGCCTGAGCGCGCTCAGCGGGCGAGGTTCACCTGGAGGATCTCCTCCTGGTACGGCGCCCGCACCTCGCCCGAGATGCGCAGGTCGAGCAGCAGGAACGGCCGCTCCTCGGCCGGGCGCTCCCGCCACCGGGCGAGGGCCTCGAGGTCGCCCAGGGTCCGGACCACGACTCCCTCGGCGCCGACCGCGTTCGCGAGGCCGGCGAAGTCGACCTCCGGGATCAGCATCGGGGCCGTCGCGAGGCCCATCACGCCGTACATGTGGATCTCGGCGCCGTACGCGCGGTCGTTCCAGACGATCGCGAGGCCCCGCCCGCGCGCGACTCTCACGGCGCTCTCGAGGTCGGCGATCGCCATGAGGCCGCCGCCGTCGCCGGTCGTGAGCACGATGGTCGATTCGGGCTTCGCCATCGCGGCGCCCGGTACCGACGGGAAGCCGAGTCCGATGGACTGGTAGGCCGTTCCGACCATCATCATCCGGTCGGGGGATGCCACGGGCCAGTACATGTTCGCCCAGCCGATGAAGTGGCCGCCGTCGGAGACGACCACCCGGTCCTCCGGCAGGAGCTCCGCGATGCGGGCCGCGGCGGACCGCGGATCGAGCCGTCCGTCCGGTGCGAGGTCGTCACCCGGCTCGTACGCGCGGAGCGGCGCGACGTCGACCTCGTCGCACCAGCGGGTCGTCGATCGCCCGAGGCGCTCCAGCTCCGTGAGGATGGCGCGTGCGGCCGCCGCGGCGTCGGCCCGCAGGTAGGTGCCCACGTGCGGGTGGGTCGCCGCCGGCGCGGTGTCGACCTGGACGACCCGCGTGCCGGGCCGGAAGAGCGCTCCGAAACGCATCGTGAATTGGTTGAGCGACGCGCCGAACACGACCACGACGTCGGCATCCGCCACCGTCCGCATCGCGCCCTCCGCCCCGAAGCCACCCGTCACCCCGAGGTCGGTGTCGACCCGGGAGAAGACGCCGCGGCCGAGCGCCGTGGTCGCCGTCAGCGCGCCCGTCGCATCGGCGAGGGCATCGAGGTCGGTCCCCGCGTGCGAGAGCCAGGCCCCGCGCCCCGCGATCAGCAGCGGCCGCCGGGCGACGGCGAGTGCCGCCGCGACCTCGCGCACGGTCTCGGCGGCGAACGCACCGGTGGGTCCGGGGGCGGCCGGCACGACGGGCGCAGGGGCTGCAGGAACCGGGCCCGCCTCGAGCTTCGCCACGTCGTAGGGGATCGCGAGCACGGTCGGAACCCGGTACGAGAGGGCGTGCTCGATCGCGATGACGGTGGTGGCAGCGGCATCCGCTCGACCCACCGTGTAGGTGCGCGCGCCGACGGCCGACGCGAGGGCGATCTGGTCGACGTCCCACGGGCGGGGGCCCGAGGTCGGCTCGTCGCCCACCACGAGGACGAGGGGGACGTGGGCCTGGACGGCCTCCGCGAGGGCGGTCAGTGTGTTCGTGAAGCCGGCGCCGTACGTCGCCGTCGCCGCGGCGAGCCCGCCGCCGGCGCGATGGTGGGCATCGGCGGCCACCACCCCGCCCGCCTCGTGCCGGACCGCGGTGAAGGTCGCGGCCGTCGAGCGCTCGAGCGCATCGAGGAAATGGGCGTTGCCGTTGCCCATGACCCCGAAGACGTGGTCGACGTGCTGGGCGAGGGTCTGGGCGACATGGGAGGCGACGGAAGGCATGGGAGAACTCCTGGAGACAGTGACGGGGATGCCGTATGTGTCTCGCTCGCGGCGCGTCCTCGCGCTGCGGCTGCGTGCCCCTTTTCCGAGCACCGGCGACGGTCATCGTCTCCGGACACGTCGAGTATAGGTGCGCTCGCCGCCGGAGTCGGGTCCACTACCCGTCGACGCCGCCCGACGCAAGAACTTCGCCGAAGATCGGGCCCGCGCTACTTTCGCCATAGCGCACAACCCGGCAGGATCCGCCGTCGGGAGGCCATCCGGGAGAGGGATCAGCGTGACGTCATTGGTCTCCGTCCCCGACGCGATCCTGGTCCAACGCGCCGCGCAGAGCGACCCCGCCGCGTTCGGTGAGATCGTCCGGCGGCACTCGCCACTCGTCCGCGCGTACGTCTATCGCATCGTCGGCTCGCTGTCCGACACCGACGACGTCGTGCAGGACGCCTTCGTCACCGCGTGGAAGCAGCTGCCCACGCTCCGCGATCCGTCCGCCGTCCGGGCATGGCTCATGCGCATCGCGGGCCGCCAGGCTCTCGCCTTCGTGCGCAGGCGGCCTCCCGAGGACGACCTCGAGGGGGCTACGCTCGCCACGAGGGAGGACGATCAGCCCGAGCGGTCGGCGGTCAGGTCGGCCCAGCTCGTCGCGCTGTCTGATGCCCTGAGCGGGCTCAAGGAGGACCAGCGTCGCTGCTGGCTGCTGCGAGAAGTCGCGGAGTGCAGTTACGCCGAGATCGCCGAGCAGATGGAGATCTCGGAGAGCACCGTCAGAGGACTGCTCGCGCGAGCTCGCGCGAGCATCGCACGCACAATGGAGGGATGGCGATGATGAGCGACGACGATCAGTCATCCCTCGACTGCGGTCGGAGTATCGACGAGCTGAGCCGGTACATCGAGAACGGGCGCATCCCTCGTGATCCTCACATCGAATCGTGTCCCGAGTGCCTCAACGCCATCGAGGCGCTCGAGCGGGTCGGTCAGCTCTCCCGCGATCTGATCAGCGACGACGCGGAGACGCTGCCGCGCCCGCCGGAGAGCTGGTTCGAAGGGATCCTCTCGGCGATTCACTCCGAGCTGCGCGCGGGCCGGAGCTTCCCGATCCATCACCCGGATCCCCGCGTGACCATCACGGTCACGGAGGGCGCGGTGCGGTCGCTCGTGCGGTCGAGCGCCGACGCCCTCGACGGCATCTACATCGGCCGCACCGACATCGTCGGCGACGCCGAGACGCCCGGGGCCCCTGTGCAGATCGAGCTGACGGCATCCGTCGCCTGGGGGCGCCCCATCCCTGCGCTCACCGTCGCGCTCCGCGACCTCGTCTACCGCGTGCTCGCCGAGCACACCGAACTCAACGTCACCGCCGTCAACGTCTCCGTCGAGGAGCTCCACGGCACCATCCCGGGGGAGTGAACCGCATGACCGACCTGCCTTCCGGCGACCAGACCGACCTGGTCGCCCGCATCCGCGCCGTCGACGGCGTCACGGACGTGTACTCGCCGCGCGCGGTTGTGGCGCAGATCCCGGGGCTCATCGCCGTCGCGGCGGGCGCCTCCGAAGACCGGCTCGCCGAAGTCGCCGTCTCCATGCGCGACGGCCGGCCCTCGGTCGCGGCCCGCGTCGCGACATCGACGGCGGACAAGACCCCGGCAGCCGCTCGACGCGTCGCCGACGCGCTCCTCGCGAACACTCCCGCAGACGCCCACATCAGCGTGCAGGTGGCCCGGATCCACTGATCCGACGCCCCCGAAAAGTGGTCGGAACTTTTTTGTGACGAAACTGCGGGACTGACCCTCTTATCTGTGAGGCCGAAAGAACACGGCCACCTGACGCCGAGAGGCTCAGGCAACGTGACTCATCAGAGGAGTAGGACATGGCTACCGACGACCAGAAGACCCCCGCAGCCCCCGTCACCGCGCGCAGCGCCGCCAGCGCCCCGCGGGTCGACCGCACGACCCCCGTCGCATCGGGCGACGCGCAGGCCGCCTCGGGCAGCACCGTGATCGCCGACGGTGTCGTCGCCAAGGTGGCAGGCATCGCCGCTCGCGAGATCCCCGGCGTCCACGCCCTCGGCGGCGGTGGAGCACGCGCCCTCGGCGCGATCCGCAACGCCATCAACGCGACCGACCTGACGCAGGGCGTCAAGGTCGAGGTCGGCGAGACCCAGGCTGCCGTCGACCTGACGATCGTCGTCGAGTACCCCACCCCCGTCCACGAGGTCGCTTCGCAGGTGCGTACGGCTGTCGCCGGCGCGATCACCCGCCTGGTCGGGCTCGAGGTCGTCGAGGTCAACGTGACCGTCGACGACGTGCACCTCCCGGGCGAGGACGCCGAGGAGACCGAGGAGTCGCGCGTCTCATGAGTGCCACCACGACAGGCGCCCTGATCGGCGCCATCCTGGCCGCCGCCGCCCTCCTGTTCGGGTTCTGGGGATTCCTCCTCGTCGCCCTGTTCATGGCGATCGGCGCGGTCGTGGGTCGGGTCGCGACCGGCCAGCTCGATCTCCGGGCTGTGACGGACGCCTTCACGGGTCGGCGCACGTCCTGATGCGCGCCGACGAGTACGCACCCGCCGGCGACGGTCCCTCGCGGGCCGTCGCCGCGGGTGACACCGTGGCCGGCCGGACCGAGGTCAAGGAGCGGGTGCTCGTCAAGATCGCCGAACAGGCAGCTGCCACCGCGATCGGAGTTCCCCGCGGGGATGTGTCGGTCGACGTGGCCGACCACCGCGGGGGCATGGCGATCACGCTCCGCAGCCCGCTTCCGATCCCGCCGCTCGACGACGACGATGCCCTCCGGGACGTCGTCCCCGTCCTTGAGCGAGCCGCCTCTCTCCAGGAGCAGATCCGTGCACACCTCGCCGGGGTGCTCGGCCGGGACATCGTCCGGGTCGATCTCACCGTGACCGGCGCCCGAATCCCCGAAAGGAAGCGAGTCCGATGACGACCACACCCGTGCTCCGACGTGTCGTCCGGCGCGAGACGCATTCGCCGCGCACCGTCGCGATGATCGTCGCGGTCGCGCTCGTCATCGCCGCGCTCGCCTACGTCGCCGTCGAGGTCGTGCTGTACCTCGCGGCGCAGCCCGCGCTCGTCGCGGCGCCAGGAGACGTCCTCGCGTGGGCCTCGAGCCTGCCCGAGAACGGGCCTGCCGGTCTCGTCATCGCCGCCGGTGTCGTCATCGCGCTCATCGGGCTGTGGCTCGTGATCGTGGCGCTGACACCCGGTCGCCTCTCCAAGCACGAGCTCTCGTGGGGAGGCCGCGCCGTCGTCGTCGACAACGGCGTCCTCGCCGCCGCGCTCGCGCGGCACCTCAGCGACGAGACCGGCATCGAGCCCGATCGCATCACCGTCGGCGTCGGCCACCGCTCGGTGGACGTCACCGTGCGCCCGGCGCCCGGCATCCCGCTCGACGAATCCGCCGTGACCCGCCTCAGCGACGCCGAGGTGTCGCGCTGGGATCTCGCCCGCTCCGTGCGCACCCGCGTGCGGATCGCCCGACAGGATCAGAAGGAGGATGCCGCATGAACGCCACCAATCGCGCGCTGAACCGCACCATGGTGCTGCTCATCGGGATCGTCGTCCTCGTCGTCGGCGGAGCGGTCGCGACCGCCGCGGCGTGGCCGGCAGCCGGCTCCGTCTGGGCCACGGGTGGCGCGAGCGTCATCGACGCTCTGGTCGTCGCCCGCGACGCCACGGTCATCGGCGGCTCGACCGTCAGCTGGCTCGGCGTCGGAGTGGTCGCCGCGCTGGTGGTGCTGATCGCGCTCCTCGTCCGCGTGCTCTTCAGCATCGGTGGTCGGCGCTCGCGGACGGTGCTCCGCTCCACGGGGTCCGAGACTCCGCTCGGCAGGGTCACCGTCACCGAGTCGTTCGTGTCGGAGGCGATCACCGCATCGCTGGCACAGCGCGACGAGGTGCTGGGCTCCTCGGTGACCGCGAACACGATCGACGACGAGCCCGTGCTCCACGTCAGTATCACGGCTCGTCAGAACACCGATCCGCGCGACCTCGTCGAACTGGTCGATCGCCTCGTCTCCGGCCTCGGACGTGTCACCGGACGTGAGACGCCGACGTACATCTCCGTGCACAGCGGGCTCCGCGCCCGTCTCGCGCACGACCAACGTCGGGTGGCCTGAACCCCACCCGGCCCGCAAAACCCACCACTGGGATCTGAATCCCCGAGAAGAAAGGAGTCCCTCATGGGCCTCGACGACAAGATCAAGAACGCTGCTCAGGACATCGCCGGCAAGGCGAAGGAAGCAGTCGGCAAGGCGACGGACAACGACCGCCTCGTGGCGGAGGGTCAGGCCGACCAGACCAAGGCCGACGTCAAGAAGGCCGGCGAGAACGTCAAGGACGCGTTCAAGAAGGACTGACCTCGGTCAGGGGACGGGGGACGTGGTGTCGGGCCATGTCCCCCGTTCTCACGCGCGCGGAACGTCCGCTCAGCTGCTCGCGTGGCGGTCGAGGAACGCGTACACCTCGGTGTCGTCGACGCCGGGGAACGAACCCGCCGGCAGCGGCGAGAACATCTGCATGTGCACTCGCGCGCTCGGCCACGCCTTGCCCTCCCACCGCCGCGTGAGATCGGCATCCGGCCGCCGGCAGCACGCCTCGTCAGGGCAGGTCGAGACGGCGCGGTTCGCGGTCTCCCGCCCGCGGAACCAGCGTGCATCGTCGAACGGCACGCCGACGGTGATGGAGAACTCGCCGGCGCTCGTGGAGCCGGTCTGGCTCGAGCACCAGAACGTGCCACCGGGGGTGTCGGTGTACTGGTACTGCTCGGTCGTCCGGTTCTGCTCGGCGAAGGCCGAGCGGGCGGCGAAGTGCCGGCAGACGACCTGCCCTTCCACGGCGCCCGTCACATCCATCGGCAGCGGCAGCCCGTCGTTCTCGTAGACCCGGCTGATCGCGCCGTTGCCGTCGACTCTCAGGAAGTGCAGTCGGATGCCGAAATGCGCAGTCATGAGGTTCGTCAGGCGCATGCCCGCCGCCTCATGCGTGACGCCGAAGGCATCGCGGAAGTCCTCGACGGCGAGGTTGCGGTCCTTCTTGGCCTGGCTGAGGAAGGCGACGGAGGCCGTCTCGGGCATGAGGGCGCAGGCGGCGTAGTAGTTGATCTCCAAGCGCTGCTGCAGGAAATCGGCGTAGTCGGTGGGCGGGGCGTGGCCCAGAAGCCGGTGCGCCATCGCCTGCAGCGCCATCGACCGGAGGCCGTGCCCGCCGGGGATCGAGGCTGGGGGGAGGTAGATCCGCCCGTTCTGCAGATCGGTCACCGACCGGGCCGAGTGAGGCAGGTCGTTCGCATAGATGAGCTCGAAGCCGAGCTGCTCGGCCATCACGCTGACCGTGCGGTGCGTCAGCGCGCCCGTCGTGTGCCCGGCCGCCCGGAGCTGCTTCTCGGCCAGCTTCTCGATGTCGGGCAGGTAGTTGTCGGACTCCCGCATGCGCAGGCGCATCTCGGTGTTGGCCCGTCGCGCCTCCTCCGGCGTCGCGATCGCCTCACGCTCGCGACGCTGGAGTTCGCGGTGAAGGGCGAGTACCCCCTCGATCGTGTCGTCGGTCATCGTCTTCGTCACGCGGACGGGGGCGGCACCGAGCCGCCGGAAGACCGGGCTCTGCTGCGCGCGGTCGAGTTCGAGTTCGAGGGCTGCGCGGCGGTTCGGGGGCTCGGGAGAGAGGAGATCGGAGACGTCGGTCTCGGTCTCGGTGGCGATGGCCTGGAGCAGGGACAGCTTCGGCTCCCGCTTGCCGTTCTCGATGAGGCTCAGCTGGCTGCCCGCGACCCCGACACGGGCGCCCAGCTCGTCGAGGGTGAAGCCGTGGGCGAGCCGGTGATGCCGGATGCGATGACCGAGGGTGGACAGCTGGAGTGGTGTGGCCATGATCTTGAGTCTAGAGAAAGAAACCGGATTCTTGACGCTCCATTTCATGGAAAGACCTGCTCCTGGGCGGCGAAAGTAGAAGTACGCCTCGACCTTAGGAGTGCCCATGGCCATCGCAGACCTGTTCACCCGACCCGCCACCGGTTCCGACACCGCTCCGGTCGCGCCGCCCCGCGGCATCCGTCTGGCACCCTCCGGTGAGGGCATGGCCGCCCTCCGCGCGTGGGTGGACGAGATCGCCGCGCTCACCACTCCCGAGGCCATCCATTGGGTCGACGGCACGCGCGCCGAGCACGACGCTCTTCTGCGTCAGCAGGTGGACGAGGGCAAGCTCATCAAGCTGAACCCCGAATGGCGCCCGGGCTCGTACCTCGCCCGCTCCCACCCGAGCGACGTCGCCCGCACCGAGGGGCGCACGTTCATCGCCTCGGCCCGCGAAGAGGATGCCGGTCCCACCAACAACTGGATCGCCCCGGACGAGATCCGCGAGACCCTGAACCCGCTGTTCGCCGGCAGCATGCGGGGCCGGACGATGTACGTCGTGCCGTTCTCGATGGGAGCGGTCGGCGGACCGCTCTCGCACATCGGCGTGCAGGTCACTGACAGCGCTTACGCGGTGACATCGATCGGCATCATGACCCGCGTGGGTTCGTCGGTGCTGGAGCAGATCGCCGCGGGCAAGCCCTGGGTCAAGACGGTGCACTCCGTCGGCGCCCCGCTGGCGCCGGGCGAGCAGGATGCCGCGTGGCCGTGCAACGACGAGAAGTACATCGTGCACTTCCCCGACACCCTCGAGGTGTGGTCGTTCGGTTCCGGGTACGGCGGCAACGCGATCCTCGCCAAGAAGTGCTTCGCGCTGCGCATCGCGTCGGTGATCGGCAAGCAGGAGGGCTGGCTCGCCGAGCACATGCTGCTCATCCGGGTCATCGACCCGGCGGGCAAGAAGTACCACGTGGCGGCCGCGTTCCCCTCTGCCTGCGGCAAGACCAACCTCGCCATGCTGCGGCCGACCATCCCCGGCTGGCGCGTGGAGACCCTCGGTGACGACATCGCGTGGCTCCGGCCGGGAGACGACGGTCGCCTGTGGGCGATCAACCCGGAGGCCGGGTTCTTCGGCGTCGCTCCCGGAACCGGTGCCTCGACGAACGCCACGGCGGTCGAGACGCTCTGGGGCAACACGATCTTCACGAACGTCGCCCTGCGTCCCGACGGCGATGTCTGGTGGGAGGGTCTCACCGACGATGTGCCCTCGCACCTCACCGACTGGCAGGGCAACCCGTGGACGCCGGCATCGGGCACCCCCGCGGCCCACCCGAACTCCCGGTTCACGGTCGGCGCGGCGCAATGCCCGCAGATCGGCGACGACTGGGATGCTCCGGAAGGCGTTCCGCTCGACGTGATCCTCTTCGGTGGCCGTCGCGCGACCAACGTGCCGCTGGTCGTCGAGGCGACCGACTGGACCCACGGCGTCTTCATGGGATCGAACATCTCGTCCGAGCGGACCGCCGCAGCGGAGGGGACCGTCGGCGAGCTCCGCCGCGACCCGTTCGCCATGCTCCCCTTCTGCGGATACAACATGGCCGACTACTTCGGGCACTGGCTCAGCGTCGGCCAGGCGCTCCGCTTCGACCGCGCGCCGCGCATCTTCCAGGTCAACTGGTTCCGGAAAGGGGCCGACGGACGCTTCCTCTGGCCCGGCTTCGGCGACAACGCCCGCGTGATCGACTGGATCATCCGCCGGGTCGACGGTTCGGTCGACGCGGTCGAGAGCCCGGTCGGACGCCTTCCGCGCACGGCGGATCTGAACCTCGACGGGGTCGATGTCCCGCAGGCCGATCTCGACGAGCTCTTCGCGATCGACGTGGACTCCTGGCTGACCGAGACCGATCTGACCGAGGAGTTCTACCGGACGTTCGGCGGCCGTGTTCCGCCCGCCCTGTACGCCGAGCTCGCGGCGCTCCGGTACCGCCTCAAGCGGAGCGAGCGGTCGGACTGAGACCCGCCGTCGATGCCCCCGGCGCGCTCGCCGGGGGCATCGACGCGGTCACACCAGCAGCTGGCGAGCAGCGAGGTCGCGATAGAGCGGAACCGACTCGATGAGTTCGGCATGGGTGCCCTGGCCGACGACGCGGCCGCGGTCGAGGACGACGATCAGATCGCTGTCCACCACGGTCGACAACCGGTGCGCGATGACGACGAGCGTCCGCCCCGTCGCGACCGCGTCGATCGCCTCGCGCATCCGCTGCTCGTTGAGCCCGTCGAGTGACGACGTCGACTCGTCGAGCAGGAGGATCGGGGGCGCGGCCAACAGGGCCCGCGCGATCGCGAGTCGCTGGCGCTCGCCGCCCGAGAGCATGACGCCCGCCTCGCCGACGGGCGCGTCGAGCCCGAGCGGATTGCGGCGGAGGACGTCGCCGAGGTTCACCGCCTCCAGCACGCGCACGCAGTCGGCATCCGTCGCCGACGGCGAGGCGAGGCGGAGGTTGTCGGCGATCGTCCCGGCGAGGGTCGGAGCGTCCTGTTCGACGTAGCCGAGCTGCGCGCGGAGGCTCAGGCGGTCGAGCGACCGCGCATCGGTTCCGCCGATCAGCACGGCGCCCGAGGTCGGATCGTAGAACCGCTCGATGAGGGCGAGGGTCGTCGACTTGCCGGCGCCCGACGGGCCGACGAGCGCGACCCGCGCGCCCTGCGGCACCCGGAAGGAGACTCCGCGGAGCACCGTCGCCTCGCCGTCCGCGTCTGCGGTCGCGTCACCGGTCGCCTCGTCTCCCGGCAGGGGCGCGTGGACTCCGGCGAGGGCCTTGCGGGCGTCGTCCTCGGCCGAGCGCCGGGCGGCCATGACGGCGTCGGGATAGGAGAAGTGCACATCGCGGAACTCGACCGCGGTCGCCGGGTCGCCCGCTCCCGTCGCCCGAGCAGCCCCGGCGAGGGAGACGTCGTCGTGCGTCTCGTCGGGCAGATCGAGGACCTCCTGGATCCGTCCGAGCGCGCCGAGCGCCTGGTTCACCGACGTGATGGCGCCGAAGAACGACGCGAGCGGCTGGATCAGGAAGAAGAGGAACATCACGAAGGTCACGAGCTGGGCGATCGAGATGGCTCCGGATGCCACGCGGAACCCGCCGACGCCGAGCACCACCAGCAGCGACACCTGGAGCGCGACTCCGGCGACCGGGACGATCACCGCGGAGGCTTTGGCGACCTGCAGTCCCGCCCCGTACGCGTCGCGTGCGGTCTCGGAGATCGCGGCGCGCTCACGGTCGGCGGCGCCGGCGGCACGGATCGTGCGGATCGACCCGACGGCGCGCTCCACCCCGGAGGCGAGCTCGCCGACCTTGGCCTGCTGCAGCGCGGTGGCGCGCCGGATCCGCCCACTGAGGGCGCCCACCAGTGCGGCGGACGCACCGATGACGACGGCGATGAGCAGCAGGAGGAGCGGGTCGATGATCAGCATGGCGATCAGGGCGCCGACGAAGATGAGCGCGTTGCCGATCGAATCGGCGAACCCCTGAGTGAGCACCGCATAGAGCAGCGTGGTGTCGGTGCCCACGCGCGAGACGAGATCACCTGTCCGGCGGGCGTCGTACTCCTTCACCGGGAGGTGCAGCAGCTTCGCGATGAGCCGGCGGCGGCTCGAGTACACGACAGCCGTGCCGGTGCGCTGCAGCAGGTAGTGCTGGAAGCCGCCGATCAGCGACGACGCCACGACGAGTCCGACGAGGATCCACACCAGGATGCCGAGCGTGTCGCCCGCCTGCACTCGCCCGATGAGGTCGCCGACCAGCAACGGCTGCACCAGCGTAGCGACGGCTTCGAGGATGCTGAGGACGGCGACGACCGCGAGGATCGCCTTGTGCTCGAGCAGGAACGGCAGCAGGTGACTGAGGCGAGCGCGGGGGCCGTCGTCCTTCGCGGGACGGCGGGTGCGGGCGGGTGTCGACATCCTTCTATCTTCCCCCGTACTTCTTGTGCGCCGCTTGCTTCGAGACGCCGAGGGCGCTCGCCACCGCCTGCCACGAATGGCCCTGCGTGCGCGCGCGCCGAACCTGCACCTCTTCGAGCGCGGCGACCTGCCGCCTGATGTCCGCGAGGCGATGAGATTCTGCCGGGGGCTCGACGATCGGATGGTGGTGTCTCCAGCCGTCGATAGGGTGGTGCGGTGCCAGAACCCGTCATCCGTGCCGAGAACCTCGTCAAGGCCTACTCGGCGAGAGGGAAGCCCGACTTCGTCGCCGTTGACGGACTGTCGTTCGAGGTCGCGCCGGGGGAGTCCTTCGGACTGCTCGGCCCCAACGGAGCCGGCAAGTCGACGACCATGAAGATGATCGGCGCGGTCTCGACGCGGACGAGCGGCGACCTCTCGATCCTGGGTCTGGACCCCGACCGGTACGGCCCCGAGATCCGCTCGCGCCTGGGCGTCGTCCCGCAACAGGACAACCTCGACGGCGAACTCAACGCCCGCGAGAACCTCTACATCTACGGGCGCTACTTCGGGCTGCCGGGCAAGGTGTGCGCCCAGAAAGCCGACGAGTTGCTCGCCTTCGCGCAGCTCGAGGACAAGGCGAAGAGCAAGGTCGACCAACTGTCGGGCGGCATGAAGCGCCGGCTGACGATCGCACGAGGGCTCATCAACGACCCCCGCATCCTGCTCCTCGACGAGCCGACCACCGGGCTCGACCCGCAGGCGCGCCACGTGCTGTGGGATCGGCTGTTCCGCCTGAAGGAGCGAGGCACGACCCTCGTCCTGACGACGCACTACATGGACGAAGCCGAGCAGCTCTGCGACCGGCTGGTCGTCGTAGACAAGGGCCGCATCATGGCCGAGGGGAGTCCCGCCTCTCTGATCCGCGAGCATTCCAGCCGCGAAGTGCTCGAGGTCCGCTTCGGCTCCGATCGCAACGAACAGGCAGCGGCGGAGCTCCGCGGCATCGGCGATCGCATCGAAGTGCTGCCCGACCGCATCCTCGTCTACGCGACCGACGGCGAGGCCGCACTCGAACGCATCACGGCCTCAGGACTCCAGCCGATGACGAGCCTCGTGCGCCGGTCCAGCCTCGAGGACGTGTTCCTCCGCCTCACCGGACGGACGCTGATCGAATGAGCGACACCGCCCAGTCGGCGCCGCCGACGCTCGACGAGCTGCGCGCCGAGGCGATGGCGTGGGGCCGGAAACCCCGTCGCCGCGGCACCTGGTACGTCACGGAGCACATGGTGCGCGCCATGCGTGCATATGGATGGACGATCGTCGTCGGCGCGCTCGGGCAGCCCGTCCTCTATCTCCTGGGCCTCGCGGCGGGCCTGGCGGCGCTGATCCAGGTGCCGATCGTCGATCGCGGCGTCGAAGTCGACTATCTCGTCTTCGTCGCACCCGCTCTGCTCGTCACCGCCGCGCTCTCCGTCGCGTCGGAGGAGATGACCTACCCGGTCATGGCCGGCTTCAAGTGGCGACGGTACTTCTACGGGTTCAACGCGTCCGCACTGTCGAGCCCGCAGATCGCGAACGGCGTGATCATCGGCGCGGCGGCGCGCATGGGGTTCGCCGTCGCCGCGTACTACCTGTTCATCTGGTTGCTGGGCGCGATCGGCGTCGGTTGGGCGACGGTCCCGAACCCCGAGACCGGTTGGCTCGCGATCCCGGCGGGACTCCTCGCGGGCCTCGCCTTCGGCATCCCGCTCATGGCCTATGCCGGGTCGATCGAGGATGACAAGGGCCAGTTCGCACTGGTGCAGCGGTTCGTCTTCATGCCGATGTTCCTGTTCTCGGGCACCTTCTATCCGCTCGATACGCTGCCGGTCTGGCTGCAGTGGATCGGGTGGATCTCACCGCTGTGGCACGGCGCCGAGCTGGGCCGTCTCGCCACGTACGGAGCCGCCGTTCCGCCCGCGATGGTGGTCGTCCACCTGGCCTATCTGCTCGTCCTCACGGGCGTCGCCTACCTCTGGGGCCGGCGCATCTTCGTCGAGAGGCTCGCGAAGTGACCGCCGTCGTCGTGAACCCCGATGTCCGTCGCGGCGGCGTTCGGGCGCTCTGGGCGGGCAACCCGGGTGCCGTCGTCCAGCGCGGCTTCCTGGCCGCGCGCTCGTCGAGCTGGGCGGTGGTCCTCTCGGGGTTCTTCGAGCCCGTCTTCTACCTGCTCTCGATGGGGCTGGGTCTCGGCGCGCTCATCGGGGAGGTCCAGACCTCCCAGGGCACGGAGGTCTCATACATGGCCTACATCGCGCCGGCGCTCCTTGCCGTCTCGGCGATGAACGGCGCCATCTACGACTCCACGTGGAACGTCTTCTTCAAGCTCAACTACGGCAAGCTCTACGAGGGGATGCTGGCCACCTCGCTCGGTCCGCTCGACGTCGCGCTGGGCGAGATCCTCTACGCCCTCCTGCGGGGGCTGCTGTACGCCACCGGGTTCATGATCGTCATGCAGGTGATGGGCCTGAACCTGTCGTGGACGGCGATCCTCGCGATCCCCGCGGTCCTGCTCATCGCCTTCGGCTTCGCGAGCCTCGGCATGGCTGTCACCAGCTATATGAAGACGTTCCAGCACATGGACTGGATCAACTTCGTGCTCTTGCCGATGTTCCTGTTCTCGGCGACGTTCTACCCGATCACGGTCTACCCGGACTGGGTGCAGTCGATCGTCATGGCGCTGCCGCTGTGGCACGGCGTGGAACTGATCCGAGGGCTGACCACCGGCATCCTGTCGGTCGGGATGCTGTGGCACGTGCTGTACTACGTGGTGATGATCGCGATCGGACTCGTCTTCACCACCAAGCGGCTGCGGGCCCTGTTCCTGGATTAGCGGCCCGACTCCATGACCTCGCGCGCCTTGCGAATGCGGCGCGGGTTGACCGGGTGCGTGCCCAGCACGACCTTGCCGCGCGAGTGGAGCTTCTGCAGATCGTCATACGCCTCGGCGACATCGGTCAGCGGGTAGAAGCCCGAGACGAGCACGTTGACGACGCGCTTGTCGGCCAGTTCGACGACGCGCTGCAACTGCTCGGTGCCATGAGCGACGGCATCCGGTTCGTCGGAGAGAAGAGCCACCTCCCGGTCGCGCCGGTCGGCGCTCGAGCGGAACTTTCCGGCCGGAACCCCGAGCTCCTCAGCGAGGGCGTGACCGTCCTGACCGAAGTTGTCGATGAAGGCGGTGACGCCGTCGGGCGCGAGCGACCGGATACGGGCGGCGATCCCCTCGCCGTAGCGCACCGGCTTCACGCCGAGCTGGCGGAGGTAGTCGAAGTTGCGGTCGCCGCACGTCCCGATCACGCGGGCGCCGCGGTGGAGGGCGATCTGCGCCTCGATGCTGCCGACACCACCGGCCGCCGCCGAGATGACGACGGTGTCGCCGGAGCCGATCTTGAGGTCGTCGACGATGTCGAGCGCGGTCACGCCCGCGAGATAGAGGCCGCCCGCGGTCTCGAAGGGGAGGTTTCGGGGCTTCTTGACCAGACGGTCGACGGTGAGGGTCACGTGACTGGCCTGAGCGCCGGCGCGCAGATGACCGACGACCTCGGTACGCACCGGGAACCCCGTGGTGTCCGGCCCCACGGCGATGACGATGCCGGCGAAGCAGCTGCCCGAACCGCGCGGGAACGGGTCGTCCCACTCCTTCTCAGCGCCGGCTCGGACGAATCCGTCGATGTGATTGAGACCCATGGTCATGACCTCCACGGTCACTTCACCGGGGCCGGGCTCCGCGAGCGGCGCCGAGACGAGATGCAGTTCCTCGGGCCCGCCCGTCCGGTCGTATTGGACCACGGATGCGTGGGTGACCTTCTTCATGGCGCGCTCCTTCAGGGCTGGTGAGACCGACACTAGATCCGTTCACCCGAGAACGGGAGCTCTTGACGGGGCCCGCTGCGCGTGATCGCCCGGAGGGCTGTGAGCAGCACATGACGAGGGGCGGATGCCGCATGACACCTGTCGGTGGGATGCGGCATCCGCCCCTGCGGAATGCGGACCGGTCAGGACTTCCGGGCGACCCCGATATTGGTCTCGTACTCGACGTCCTTCGTCTCCTTCGACAGCCACAGGGCGACGAAGGTGAGGATCGCCGACGCCGACAGGTAGACGCCGACCAGCCAGGGGGATCCTCCCGCAGCCGCCCAGAGGGCCGTGGCGACGATCGGCGCGAGCGCGGCGCCGAGGATCGACGAGACGTTGTACGAGATGGCCGAGCCGGTGTACCGGACGTTGGTCGGGAAGAGCTCTGGCAGGAGCGCACCCATCGGACCGAACGTCGCGCCCATGAGCATGAACCCGAAGACGAGGAACGCCTGCACGAGGGCGCCGGAGAACTTCGGGTCCATCTGGGGGAGCAGGAAGACGGTGAACAGCAGACCGAAGACGAAGATGCCGCCCGTGATCCACAGGAGCAGGCGTCGCCGGCCGATACTGTCGGCCACCGGGCCGGACAGCAGGGTGAAGATGCCGAAGAACACGACACCCACGATCTGCATGATCACGAAGTCCGTGTACCCGAATCCGAGGCCGGGCACGTAGGCCGCTGCGTCGAAGGCTGTACCCGCTGCTTCCGCAGCAGCGCTCGCGCCCTCGGTGGTCGGCTTGGTTCCGTAGGCGAGGGTGAAGCTCGTCATCAGGTAGAAGAGCACGTACGTGGCGAGCATGATGAACGTGCCGAGGATGAGCTGACGCCAGTGGCCGCGGACGACCTGTCCGAGCGGGAACTTCTGGATCGCGCCGGTCTTCTCCGCCTTCGAGAAGGTCTCGGACTCGACGAGCTTGAGGCGCACGTACAGGCCGATGATCACCATGACGGCGGAGAACAGGAACGGCACGCGCCATCCCCACGCCAGGAACTCCTCGGAGCGCAGCGCCGGACCGTCGGGGTGCGGGAGCGCGAAGTAGATGATGAGGAAGACCGAGTTGGCGATGATGAACCCGATCGGCGCGCCGAGCTGCGGGAACGTTCCGTACCAGGCGCGCTTGCCCTTCGGTGCGTTCTCTGTCGCCACGAGAGCAGCGCCCGACCACTCGCCGCCGAGCGCGAAGCCCTGTGCCAGGCGGAGGATGAGCAGCAGGACCGCCGCCCAGGCGCCGATGTCGCCGTACGTCGGGAGCAGTCCGATCAGGAACGTCGCGACGCCCATGGTCAGCAGCGATCCGACGAGGGTGGCCTTTCGGCCGTACTTGTCACCGAAGTGGCCGAAGATCACGGCGCCGATGGGACGGGCCACCATCGCGGCGCCGAAGATGCTGAACGACAGCAGCAGCGACGTCGTCTCGTTGCCCGTCGGGAAGAAGAGGAAGGGGAAGACCAGGACGGCGGCGGTCGCGTAGACGTAGAAGTCGTAGAACTCGATCGTCGTCCCGACGAGGCTCGCGGTGATGACGCGCGAGCGGGGATTGGCGGGAGCAGGGGATGCCACGGTGGCAGAAGACATGCGGGGGACCTGTCGGAGAAGAGCGGTGAGGTCCTCGTGGGACTCGTCGGCGGCGGATGTCTTCACAGGGATGATGCAGAGACATCACAGCACGGGGATACCGAACGACGGCATGATGGCCGCCGCACAAACCTCAACTCTACTCTTCGCTCCCGCGCTGGGCCGTGCGCGCCCAGGCGTGAGGCCGAGGTCAGCGCCAGATGACCGCGAGTCCCGCATTGAGGAGCGTTAGGGCGCCGATCGCCCAGAAGATCCCGGCGGGCGTCGTGCCCGACTTCCGCAGCCGCGCGGCGCCCGCGCCCAGCAGTCCGCCGATGATCACGAGGACGACGAGCTTGATGCCGATCTTCGCGTAGTTGAGATCGCCCGTGAGGCCCCACGGCGCCGAGAGTGCGAGGCCGGCGATCAGGGAGATGCCGAGTCCCCAGTGCATGATGCGCGTGACGCGTCGCCGGCCGACCGCCTCGACCACCCACGCTCCGAACACGGTGGCGAACCCGACGAGGTGGATGAGGACGACGACACTGCGCAGGATCTCCATGCCCTCAGGCTACCTGAAGGTAGACCGGATCCCGCGCACGCTCGGTGACGATGCGAAGGTGGAGCGATGACCCTCAAAGACGAAGACCGACCGCCGATCCACGGCTGGCGCATGCAGGCGATCGAGTGGCTCGAGCGGGACGAGTACGCCGCGGCGCGTCTCGGCGAAGACATCGCCTTCACGGTCGCGTACTCCGAGCAGTCGTGCAATCCCGGGATGTCCGAGGTGGAGCGGGCCTGGGGTGGTGGTGGTCTCTCCTGGGTGGGCGGTCCCGCCGGCGGAGGGGCCGGTGAGCCGTGGCCTCGTCGTCACGATGGGAGGCCGCTCGCTCACGTCGCGACATTCGATCTTGCCGACGCGAGAGGGGTCATCGGTGACGACACCCGCACCGAATGGCCGGGCGATCAGGAGGGGCTCCCTGAGGTCGGGGTTTTGGAGGTGTTCCACGATTGCGAGACCTTCGGTCACGATCCGGCAGAGGCAGACCACGGCGCCTGGCACGTGCGATGGGTCCCCGCTCCTGATCGATCCGCGCTCGACGCCGGCCCCGCCGACCGCGATAACGCGTCGGACGCGTGCCAGGCGATGCTCGCCTTCGGCACCTTCTCCGTTCGTTCCGCTGACGACTTCCTCGGCGCTCGGTCGGCGGAACTCGCCGCTGCGGAGGCGGCGAACGACCAGATCCAGCGCATGTGGTCGTGGCAGCGCACGCTCGTCAAAGCAGCGGGCCCCCGGCCCATCACCCACCTGTACGGACACTCGCAGCACGGTGATCAGTGGCCGATGCGCGCGTGCCTTCCGCATTGCATCCCGCTCGCCGCCGCCGGGGATCGGTACCGGTTGATCGCGGAGATCGAGAGTTCGACAAGCCTCGCGGGATGGTTCGGGGATGCGGGGAGCCTCGAGGTCTGGATGCGGGCATCAGATCTCGAAGCGAGGGCCTTCGATCAGGCGTGGTGCCTGATCCGGGACGCCTGACGCGATCGGTCTGCGGGTCAGGCGCGGAGCTCGCGGAGGGTCAGGGCGGTGCGGATGGCGGCATCCGCGGCTTCGGCGCCCTTGTCCTCCTTCGAGCCGGCGAGACCGGCCCGGTCGATGCCCTGCTGCTCGTCGTCCAGGGTGAGCACGCCGAATCCGACGGGCTTGCCGGTGTCGAGGGCGACGCGGGTGAGGCCGTCGGTCGCGGCCGAGGACACGAAGTCGAAGTGCGGGGTCCCGCCGCGGATGATGACCCCGAGCGCGACGGCGGCATCCGCCCCCGCATCGAGCGCGGCCTTCGCCACGACCGGGAGCTCGAAGGAGCCCGGCACGCGAACGAGGCGCCATGCCGCACCCGACGCGTCGAGCACTCGTGTCGCGCCGGCGATGAGTCCGTCGGTGATCTGGTCGTGCCACTGCCCGGCGACGACGACGACGGAGAGTCCGCTCGCGTCGACGGCTTCGGTCTTGGGTGCTCCGTGTCCGCTCATGCGGTCTGCTCCTCACTGTGGGCGAGTGCGTCGCGCAGCTCGCCGGCGTCGATGATGTGCCCCATGCGGTCCGCCTTGGTCGCCAGGTACTGGTGGTTGTTCGCGCCGACGCCCACCAGCAGGGGGACCTGGTCGACGATCGTCATGCCGAGGCTCCGCAGCTGCGCGACCTTGTCAGTGTTGTTGGTCAGCAGGCGCACCTTCTCGATGCCGAGATCCTGCAGGATACCGGCCGCCGCTGCGTAATCGCGCGCATCGGCCGGCAGGCCGAGGGCGAGGTTGGCGTCGACGGTGTCGAGGCCGCGCTCCTGCAGGCTGTACGCCCGGAGCTTGTTGATCAGGCCGATGCCGCGTCCCTCGTGACCGCGCATGTAGATGACGATGCCGCCGTCCTTGTCGATCGCGTCGAGTGCGGCTTCGAGCTGCGGGCCGCACTCGCATTTGAGCGACCCGAACGCCTCGCCCGTGAGGCACTCCGAGTGCACCCGCACGAGCGGGGCCTCCTCGGTGAGGTCGCCCGAGACGACGGCGATGTGGTCGGTGCCGGTGATGCGGTCCTTGTACGCGAGGAACCGGAAGTCGCCGTGCGAGGTCGGAACGTTCGCCTCGGCGCGCAGGCTCACGCGGCGCTTGGCGATTCCTGCGGTCAGGGCTGCGCCCGTGCCGTCCGCGCCGTTCAAGTAGGTGATGAGCTGCTCGATGGTGATGACGGGGATGCCTTCGCGTTCGCCCATCTCGAGGAGTCCCGGCATCCGCATCATGCTGCCGTCGTCCGCGACGACCTCGCCGATGACGCCGACGGGAGCGAGCCCGGCGAGCAGCATGAGGTCGACGGCCGCCTCGGTGTGGCCCGCGCGCTCACGCACGCCGCCGTCGACGGCGCGGAGGGGCAGGACGTGCCCGGGTCGGATGAGCGAGGCCGGGGTGGAGGACGGGTCGGCGAGGACGTTGACGGTGCGGGCGCGGTCGGCCGCGCTGATGCCGGTGGTGACGCCGTCGGCGGCGTCGACGCTGACGGTGTACGCGGTGCCGCGGCTGTCCTGGTTCACCTCGACCATCGGCGGGAGATCGAGCCGATCGGCCCAGTCGGCGGGCATGGGGGCGCACAGGAACCCGCTCGACCACCGGATGGTCCAGGCGAGCCACTCCGGCGAGGCGAGCTCGGCGGAGAGGATGATGTCACCCTCGTTCTCGCGGCTCTCGTCGTCGGCGACCAGGATCGGTCGGCCTTCCTTCAGGGCGGCGATGGCGACGGGGATGGGGGAAAGGCTCATCGGGAGCCTCCTTCGTGTGCGGAGGGATGTTCTGCGGGTGAGAAGCGGAGGAGGCGCTGCACGTGGCGCGCCAGGATGTCGGTCTCGAGGTTGACCCGGTCGCCGGTCGACAACGCACCGAGGGTCGTGACGTCGAGGGTCTCGGGGATGAGCGACACTTCGAGCCAGTGCTCGGCCGCGCCGGGGTCGGAGACGGCGGAGACCGTCAGCGACACGCCGTGGAGGGCGACCGAGCCCTTGTCGACGATGAGCGGGGCGAGGTCGGCCGGCACGCCGATGCGGATGACGCGCCACTGGTCGCCGGGGCGCACCCCGAGGACCGTGCCGGTGCCGTCGATGTGGCCCTGGACGATGTGACCGCCGAGGCGCGCGTGAGCGGCGAGTGCGCGTTCGACGTTGACGGGCGATCCGACCCCGAGTGTGCCGAGCGTCGACATGTCGAGCGTCTGCTTCATCACGTCGGCGGTGAAGCCGTCGTGAGTCTGGTCGGTGACCGTGAGGCACACGCCGCTGATCGAGATGGAGTCTCCCCGGGCCGCGTCCGACACAGCCAGGGGGGCGCGCACGCTCAGACGCACGCCGTCGCCCGAGGGCTCGATCGCGGTGATCGTGCCCTGCTCTTCGATGATGCCGGTGAACATCAGCTGTTCTCCTTCGGTCGGGCGATGACGAGGATGTCGTCGCCGAGTCGTTCGAGGTCTGCCAGCGCGAAGCGGCGCTGATCGGTGATGGTGGTGATGCCGAGGTCGCCGACGGCGAGGCGGTCGCCGCCCAAGAGGGTCGGGGCGATGTAGACGAGCAGTTCGTCGACCAGACCCGCCCGCAGGAACGATCCGGCGAGTGTGGGCCCGCCCTCGATGAAGACGTGGTGCGCGCCCAGCTCGAGCAGGCGCTCGAGGAGGTCGGGGAGGTCCTCGCCGTCGTCCTGCATGAAGTGTCGGGGATGCCGGCGCAGGCGGGCCTCCTGCGGGACCGCCCGTGTCCCGACGACGACGGGCCGGGGCTGATCGTCGTGGAGCGATCCGTCGGGGCGGCGGGCGGTGAGTGCCGGGTCGTCGGCGAGCACGGTGCCGGTGCCCGCGATGATCGCGTCGGCCTCGGCGCGGCGGCGGTGCACGTCGTGCCGGGCGGCCTCACCGGTGATCCACTGGCTCGTGCCGTCGGATGCCGCAGCCCGCCCGTCGAGTGACTGCGCCCACTTGACGGTGACGTGCGGACGTCCGAGGCGCTGCACATCCATCCAGGACGCGAGCAGAGCTGCTCCTTCGTCGGCCAGCTCACCGGCGACGACGTCGACGCCCGCTTCGCGCAGGCGCTCTGCTCCGCCCCCGGAGGCGACCCCGGGGTCGGACACCGCGAAGACGACGCGGGTGATCCCGGCGTCCAGGAGGGCGACCGCGCAGGGGCCGGTGCGTCCGGTGTGGTTGCAGGGCTCCAGGGTGACCACCGCGGTTCCGCCGGCGGCGGCGCCCGAGGCGAGCTTCGACAGCGCGTCGACTTCGGCGTGCGGGGTCCCCGCGCCGCGGTGCCACCCTTCGGCGAGCACCTCGCCGTCTGCGCTGAGGATGACGGCGCCGACCTGCGGGTTCACGCCGCGGGGGCCGTTCAGGGCGAGCGCGAACGCGCGGCGGAGCGCGGTGCGCTCGGCGTCAGTGGCACTCATCCGGATCCTCACGATGGGGACTCCGGGGCAGGGCGCAGGCGGCGAAGGGTCCACGGACACGTCCGCGTACCTCTCGTGCTGCCTCCCATCCGGACTAGCGACTTGCGTCGCATCACCGTCGGTTCCGGAATTACACCGGATCAGCAGATCCCGAGGGATCCGCTCGCGGACTGTCACCGCCGGTTCGGATTCTCACCGACCCCGGAGCACATTTCTTGCTCTTGAGTGTAATCAACCGGCATCCGCACGTTTCATTCCCCCGTGCGCAGGAAAAGTCGCCCTCAGTTGGCGAGTGCCCTGGCCGTGGCCTCGTCGATCACGAGTTCGGTCACGAGGCGAGCGGCGAGGGCGCCGCGGAGACTGTCGGCCTTGTCGACCCCCGAGACGACGCACACGCGCTCGGGAGCCTGGCGCAGGACGTCGAAGCGCGGCCCGCTCGCGCGATCGTTCAGCGCGATCCCCTTCGTCGAGCCGTCGAGCCGGTAGAAGACGGTGCCGACGTCGCCGACGACGCCGGCAGAGTCGAGGGCGTCGATCTCGTGCGGCTCCAGATACCCGCCTGCGTACACGTGGCTCGGGACGCGCGATCCGGCCGAGCCGACGCTGAAGACGACGAGGTCCATCGCCTCGTGCATCGCGAGGATGCGCGCCGTGCTCCGCTCGCGCCACATGGCCTGCTTCGTGCGGGGGTCGTCGAAGAACGCCGGGACGGGGAACTGCTGCGCACTGCCTCCGTAGGCGAGGGCGAAGCGGCTCAGGATGTCGCTGGCGTAGAGGAGGCCCGTCGTCTGCGTGTTCCCCGATCCGTTGAGCTGCACGAATGTCGTCCCGCGGACGGCCTTGGGCACGAGCCGCCGGCTGACGGCGGCGGTCGTCGACCCCCAGGCGATGCCCACGGTCGTATCCGACCTGACGAGGTCGCCGAGCAGGTGCGCGGCGGCCGTGGCCACCCGCTCCAGTCGTTCGACCTCGCTCGCATCGTCGGGAACCGGCACGACGTGCGCCGTGATGCCGTACCGGTCGGCGAGGGCCTGCTCCATCAGCTGGGGAGCCGCGAAGGGCGACCGGATGCGGATGTCCACGATGCCCGAGGCCCGGGCGCGAGAGAGCAGCCGCGAGACCGTCGACCGAGAGGTCCCGAGCTCGCGGGCGATGGCCTCCATGGTGCGTTCCTGCACGTAATAGAGGTGCGCGGCCGTGAGTGCGCGCTGCACGTCAACGGCGTCGAGAAGATCATCCACGAGGAGAGTCTGCACGTATGTGCAACCCGACTGCAATCCCGTCCATCGGGTGCGATCATGAGACCACGCCGCAGACCGGGGCCCACCGCGGGCCCTCGACGACAGGGAGCACGCCGTGAACACTCAGATCCGCCGCACCAGCGAGGACCTCCGCGCGCGTCCGACCGCAGACGTCCTCATCGTCGGCGGCGGCATCAACGGCGTCGCGACCTTCCGCGACCTGGCCCTTCAGGGCGTCGACGTCGCGCTCGTCGAGCGATCCGACTTCATCTCCGGCGCGTCCGCCGCCTCGAGCCACATGATCCACGGCGGAATCCGCTACCTCGAGAACGGTGAGTTCCGCCTCGTCCACGAGTCGGTCACCGAGCGCAACGACCTCCTGTCGACCGCGGCGCACTACGTTCGCCCCCTCCGCACCACCGTGCCGATCTACTCGACCTTCTCGGGCCTGTTCTCGGCGCCGCTGCGGATGGTGCTCCACCGCAAGACGGGGAGCACCGAACGAGGCGCCCTGCTGATCAAGGTCGGCCTCATCATCTACGACTCGTTCTCGCGCGGTGGTGGCCGCGTGCCGCGTCACACGTTCCACGGGCGTCGCCGCTCGCTGCAGGCACTGCCCGAGCTGAACCCGGCGGTCAAGTACACCGCCACATACTGGGATGCCTCGCTGCGCGACCCCGAGCGACTCGGCCTCGACCTCGTCCGCGACGGGGTCGCCGCCGGGGGAGACCGCGCCCGCGCAGCGAACTACGTGTCGGCCGTGGGTAGCCAGGGCGACGCCGTCCGGCTCCGCGACGAGGTGACCGGCGAGGAGTTCGACTTCACGGCATCCGTCGTCGTCAATGCCAGCGGACCCTGGACCGACCTGACGAACGACGCGCTCGGCCGTCCCACGCAGTACATGGGCGGCACCAAGGGCTCGCACATCGTGCTCGACCACCCCGAGCTCCTGCAGGCCACCGGCGGACGCGAGCTCTTCTTCGAGCACTCCGACGGGCGCATCGTCCTGATCTACCCGCTCAACGGCCGCGTCCTCGTCGGCACGAGCGACCTCGAGCACGACATGTCCGAGCCGGCCGTCTGCACCGAGGAGGAGGTCGACTACTTCCTCGACCTCATCGGCCACGTCCTGCCCGCGATCGCCGTCGACCGCAGCCAGATCGTCCACCGCTACTCGGGCGTGCGCCCGCTGCCCGGTCACGGCGACGTCGCGGCAGGATTCGTCTCCCGCGACTACCGCATCGAGACCGCGCCGCTCACCCCGCAGTCGACCACCCCCGTCGTGACGCTCATCGGCGGGAAGTGGACGACGTTCCGCGCCGTCGCCGCCACCCTGACCGATCGGGTCCTCGAGCGCTTGGGCCGCACCCGCCGCCGCGGCACGAAGGGCCTCCCCATCGGTGGCGCCGTCGGTTTCCCGCGCACCGACGGCGATCGCGACCGCTGGGTCGCCGATCACCTCGCCGACGTCCCGGCCGAGCAGGGCGCCCGCATGCTGCACCGCTACGGCACCCACGCCGTCGCCGTCGCCGCGGCCCTGCGGGCAGACGGGACGAGCGAGCCGCTCGAGACCCTGCCCCGGTACACGACCGGCGAGCTCCGCCACATCGCCCGCGCCGAGTCGGTGGTCCACCTCGACGACGTGCTCCTGCGCCGCACGAACATCGCGTTCCGCGGCGAAGCGACCGCCGAGGTCGTCGCCGAGCTCGCGGAGACCATCGCCGACGTGATGGGGTGGGATGCCGCAGCGCGTCGGGTCGAGATCGACCGGGCGCTCGCCGCGGTGCACGCGGCAGAGCCGGCGTCGGTCTGACCGGCGCCACGGCCTCGAAAGGGAGTAGACGTGACGGACCATGTGATCGCCATCGACCAGGGCACCACCTCGACGCGCGCGATCGTGTTCGACGGGCAGGGCGAGCTGCTCGCGACGGCGCAGCGTGAGCACGAACAGGTGTTCCCGCGCGCGGGACGCGTCGAGCACGACCCGGTCGAGATCTGGACCAACACCGAGTGGGTGCTCGCGCGGGCGCTGAGCCAGTCCGGTCTATCGGCGGGAGACGTCGCGGCGATCGGCGTGACCAATCAGCGCGAGACCGCGATCGTCTGGGACCGCCGCACCGGCCGGCCCGTGCACAACGCGCTCGTCTGGCAGGACACGCGCACCCAGCCCGCCATCGATCGCCTGATCGAGACGCACGGCGTCGACGCCTTCGCCGAGGTGACGGGTCTGCCCCTCGCGTCCTACTTCTCCGCCTCCAAGATCGCCTGGATCCTCGACAACGTCGACGGCGCGCGCGAGGCCGCCCGTGCGGGCGACCTGCTGTTCGGCACGCCCGACACCTGGGTCGTCTGGAACCTCACGGGCGGGAGCGACGGCGGCATCCACATCACCGATGTGACCAACGCGAGCCGCACCCTCCTCATGGACCTCCGGAACCTCGACTGGTCGGAGGAGATGCTCTCCGTCTGGGACATCCCGCGGGAGATGCTCCCCGAGATCCGCTCGTCGTCGGAGGTGTACGGCGAGGTCGTGCAGCCCCGGGTGGCCCGCGGCATCCGCATCGCCGGGATCCTCGGAGACCAGCAGGCGGCGACCTTCGGTCAGGCGGCGTTCGACGCCGGCCAGTCGAAGAACACCTACGGCACGGGCAACTTCCTGCTCGTGGGCACGGGAACCGAGCTCGTCCGGTCGGAGGCCGGCCTCATCACGACGGTCGCCTACCAGCTCGGCGACGAGGCGCCACGCTACGCCCTCGAGGGGTCGATCGCCGTCACCGGGTCGCTCATCCAGTGGCTGCGGGACAACCTCGGGATCATCTCCGAATCCGCTGAGGTCGAGCGGCTCGCCCGCAGCGTCGAGGACAACGGGGGCGCGTACTTCGTGCCTGCGTTCTCGGGGTTGTTCGCCCCGCACTGGCGCCCCGACGCGCGCGGCGCTCTGGTCGGTCTCACGCGGTTCGTCACGAAGGCGCACATCGCCCGTGCTGCCCTCGAAGCCACCGCGTTCCAGACCCGCGACGTGATCTCGGCCGTCGTCTCCGACACCGGGCGAGACCTCAAAGAGCTCCGCGTCGACGGCGGCATGACCCGCAACGACACGCTGATGCAGTTCCAGGCCGACATCCTCGGCATCCCGGTCATCCGGCCGAAGGTCGTCGAGACGACCGCGCTCGGCGCCGCCTACGCTGCCGGGCTCGCCGTCGGCGTCTGGCCCGACTGCGATTCGCTCCGAGGGTACTGGCAGGAGGACGTCCGGTTCGAGCCGCAGATGCCGGTGGATGAGCGCGAGCGCCGCTTGCGGCTCTGGGACAAGGCCGTCACGAAGTCGATGGGCTGGGTCGACGACGACGCGCGGGTGCTCGCCGGAACCGTCTGACCGGACCTACTTGAGAAGCCGCGAGAGGCGACGGTCCGCGAGGATCTTGCCGCCGGTCTGGCACGCCGGACAGTACTCCAGGCTGTTGTCCGCGAAGAACACCGACCGCACCTCGTCGCCGCACACCGGGCACAGCTCGCCGCGGCGGCCGTGGACGGACATCCCGCGCCGCTTCGCGTCCTTGAGGTCGGCCGGGGGGCGTCCGGATGCCGCGGCGACGGCATCGGCGAGCGTGCCGCGGGTCGCCTCGTACAGCCGGTCCACCTCGTCGCCGGAGAGCGTCGCCGCGAGGGCGTAGGGCGAGATCTTCGCGGCGTGGAGGATCTCATCGGAGTAGGCGTTGCCGATGCCCGCGACGATCGACTGGTCGCGGAGGACCCCCTTGATCTGCGTCCGGCGCCCCGCGAGCAGGCCGGCGAGGGCCTCCCGGTCGAACGAGGGGTCGAGCGGATCGGGTCCGAGTCGGGCGATGCCGGGGACATCGCCGGGGGAGCGGGCCGCGTAGTACGCGAGCGACTTCTTCGTTCCGGCTTCGGTGAGGTCGAATCCGGATCCGTCGTCGAACGCGACCCGGAGGGCGATCGCCGTCTTGCCGGGGCGGATCACGGTCGCGGGGAGCGTCTCGTACCACCGCAGCCAGCCGGCTTTGGCGAGATGGAAGATGAGGTGCACGCCGGCGGAGGTCGTCAGGTCGATGAACTTGCCGTGGCGGCGGGCATCCGTCACCGTCGCCCCGACGACCGCGTCGATGGGCGGATCGTACGTCTTGAGGGCGGCGATGTTGGCGACCGACGTCTTCGTCACCGTGAGGCCGACCGCGCGGCCACGCAGGAAGTCGACGAGTCCCTGCACCTCGGGCATCTCCGGCATGGGCTCATCCTGCCACGGCCTGCCGGCGGAGCCCGAGGGGGTTGCGAACCGATCGCGTCTCCCGCAGGCGCCGGTCAGCCTTCGGGGTGCTGGGTGATCCAGACGCCCATCGCGGCGAGGTTCCCCAGCGGCGCCATTGCGCCCAACTGCGGTGCGTCGAAGACGAGGGACTCGACCCCCACCTCGGCGAACGAGGCGACCCAGGCGGCGGCGTCGGGGAGCGGCACGGCCAGGAGACGGTTGGCTTCTTCGGCGGGAATGCCGAAGCTCGCGGCGCCGGCAGCCGCCCGGTCGGCGGTCGAGAACGCGAAGATCGCCGGGCCCGAGTCGGTCGTCGCCGCGTACGGCGAGGGCTCCTCGTCGGTGCCGCGGGCGACGAAGATCCACGTCGGAAGGGCGAACACGGCTCGCCAGAGCTTCTCCTGCGCGGCGACGTCCGATGGCGCCGCCATCGAGGCGACAGCGGCGGCGTCGATGGCCTCGATCAATTCGGGCGCGGGATCGAGAGGTGCGGGGACGAGGTTCTCAGCCACGGCGCAGCAGCCCCACCTTGTCGTAGACGTCCGAGAGTGTCGCGTCGGCGACCTCCTCGGCGCGCCCGGCATTCACCGCGAGCACCCGATCGAGTTCGGCCGGGTCGTCGAGCAGTTCGAGGGCCCGCTGGCGGACCGGTCCGAACTCGCTCACCACGACCTCGGCGAGGCCCTTCTTGAAGTCTCCGTAGCCGCGGCCCGCGTACTCGTCCTCGATCGCGGTGATCTCGCGCCCGGTCAGGGCCGCGTAGATCACGAGGAGGTTCGAGACACCGGGCTTCGCGTCGCGGTCGTACCGGACGACACCCTCGGAGTCGGTCACGGCACGCATGACCTTCTTCGCGGATGCCGCGGGGTCATCGAGCAACCAGAGCACACCGGCATCCGATTCGGCCGATTTCGACATCTTCGCGGTCGGGTTCTGCAGGTCGTAGATCCGGGCCGTCTCCTTCTGGATGACGGGCTTCGGGATGCGGAACGCCGCGCCGTACCGGCTGTTGAAGCGTTCGGCGAGGTCGCGGGTGAGTTCCACGTGCTGCTTCTGGTCGTCGCCGACCGGGACGATGTCCGTCTGGTACAGAAGGATGTCGGCGGCCATGAGAACGGGATACGTGAACAGTCCCACGCTCGTGGCATCCGTTCCGTAGCGCGAGGACTTGTCCTTGAACTGGGTCATGCGGCTGGCTTCGCCGAAGCCCGTGACCGTGGAGAGGATCCAGGCGAGCTCGGCGTGCGCGCGCACGTGCGACTGCACGTAGAGCGTGGACTTCGACGGCTCGATGCCCGCGGCGATGTACTGGGCGGCGGTGCGGCGGGTCTTCTCGCGCAGCTCGGCGGGATCGTTCGGCTGGGTGAGAGCGTGCAGGTCGACGACCGAGAAGAAGGCTTCGTTCGCCTCCTGGAGCTCCCGCCACTGGAGCAGCGCGCCGATGTAGTTTCCGATCTGGAGGGAGTCGGCGGAGGGCTGCATTCCGGAGTAGAGGCGGGGTTTGCTCATCCGATAATCCTAGGCGCGAACGTGCGGCGTCAGAAGCGAGCCGAGAACCCGCCATCGGTGTGGAGCAGCTGCCCGCTGATCCACCGGCCCTCGTCCGACACGAGGAAGGAGGTGATGCCCGCGATGTCGCGGGGCGTGCCGGCGCGACCGAGCGGCTGGAGCGCCGTCAGGGACGTGCGCGTCTCGTCGTCCATCCACCCGGTGTCGATGGGGCCGGGATTGACGGCGTTGGACGAGATGCCCAGCGGACCCAGCTCCCGCGCGGCAGAGATCACGATCCGGTCGAGCGCACCCTTCGACGCGCCGTAGGGAAGGTTCCCGGTGGTGTGGTCGCTGGTGAACGCGACGATCGCGCCGCCGTCCGCGCCGATCTGCCGGGCGAAGGCGGCGATCATGAGCAGGCTCGCACGCGCGTTGACGGCGACATGGCGGTCGAAGCTCTCGGCCGTCGTGTCGAGGATGCCGCTCTCGATGTCGTGGGCATGGCTGAGCACGAGGGCCGACAGGGTGCCCCGCTCCTGCGCGATGCGCTCGATGAGTTCGGTGGGGGCCGCCGGGTCCGACAGGTCGCACGGGTAGTCGCCTGCGTCGAGGTCGCTCGTCACGACGTCCCACCCGTCGGCGGAGAGCCGGGGGACGATGCCGGCGGCGATGCTGTTCGGGCGCGCAGCGCCGGTCACGAGTACGAGGGGCATGGGGACGAGAGTAGCCCGCGGCCGCGTGCTCGATGCCAGAGGGTCAGGAACCGACGGTGTAGTCGGCCACGACCGGGGCATGATCGCTCCACCGGGCGTCCCACGAGGGGGCCCGCACGACGCGGTAGTCCGTGACGCGCGGCGCGAGGGCGGGCGACGCGAGGTGGTAGTCGATCCGCCAGCCGGTGTCGGTGTCGAACGCTTTGCCGCGATTCGACCACCAGCTGTAAGGGCCGTCGACCTCGCCCGCGAACGTGCGACCGACGTCGGTCCAGCCCAGTCCGACGCCGGAGCCGCCGTCGACGGTGGTCACGGTCTCGCCCGCGGGCGCCGTGAACCGGTCGAAGTAGGCGCGCTCCTGCGGGAGGAAGCCGGCCTTCTTGACGTTGCCCTTCCAGTTGCGGATGTCGAGCTCGCGGTGTCCGACGTTGAGGTCGCCCGTGACGACCGCGAGCCCGGCGGCGAGCTCCGGCATCCGTGCTTCCATCGCGTCGAGGAAGGCGTACTTCGCCACCTGCTTCTCGGTGCCCACCTCGCCGGTGAAGACGTAGGCGCTGACCACCGTCAGCTGCTCGCCGTCGACGTCGATGTCGGCCTCCACCCAGCGGCCCTTCGAATCGAGGTCGTCGTCGCCCAGGTCGACCCGCCAGATGTCGAGCGGCTCGCGTGCGGCGATCGCGACTCCCGCACGGCCCTTCGCGAGCGCCTCGTCGTTGACGATGTGCCACCCCGGGAGAGCGGCGGCCAGATCGGATGCCTGAGCGCGTACCTCCTGGAGGGTGAGGATGTCGACGTCGGCGGTGTCGAGCCAGCCGTGCATGCCGTTGCGCGCGGCGGCGCGGATGCCGTTGACGTTGACGGAGGCGATGCGGAGAGAGCGGGTCACTCGATCGAGCGTAACCGCGGTCACCGACGTCGAGCGTCGACGCGGCGCTGCATCCGGCGGGCACTGCGCAGGCGCAGCGCTGCTGCCGGCCGCTGCCACCCGTGCGCCTCTTCGAGGCCCACCTCGGCATCGCGCACCTCCGCATCGGCGACGAGGCGGCGGGCGCGCTCCACGCGGCTCCGGTGGTCCTCGTCGCTCGGCGCCACGAGCGGAACGTCGGCGTCACCGGCCGCGACGGCGACCCACGACGCGCTGACGAGGATGACGATCCCGGCCACCCGGAGCCACAGCAGCATCCCGACGAGGATCGAGAACGTGGCCAGGAGCGGGTTGGTGGGGGAGTAGGCGGCGAGGAAGCCGGCACCCAGCTGCAGCAGGCTCAGAGCGGCGCCGCCGAACAGCGACGCCGGCAGGATGGATCGCCAGGGGAGGGAGGTTCCGGTCAGGAAGCGGATCAGCGATCCCAATGCGGCGGAGTTCAGAGCGAAGCCCACCAGCACCGATGCGATGCGGCTCAGCACGTCGACCGACGTCGAGGCGTAGGGCAGGTTCAGCACGGTGAACAGCTCGGCGACGATGCCCCCGGCGATCAGCCCGAACGCAGCCCCGAGGACCAGCGCGATTCCGAACAGGAGGGCCGCCGCGAAGTCCTTGAGCTTGAGCATCACGAAGCTGCGCATGTCGAAGGGCAGTCCGAAGATGTCGCGGACGGCGCGACGCGTGAACGTCACGAACCCGATCGCCGTCCAGATCGCGATGGCGAGGGCGACGGCACCCGTGACGGCGAGGAGGCTCCCGCTCTGCCGGGCCACCGTGGCCACGTCGTCCGGGTGCACCGGACCGCTCGCCGAGATGAACTCGGGGATGTAGGAGTTGACGACACGGATCAGGGCCGTGATCGCGCGCTCTGACCCGCCCACCCAGACGCCCGCCACCGCGAAGGCGGCATAGAGCGTCGCGAAGAGCGCGAAGAGCGACTGGTAGCTGATGCTGGCCGCCAGGAGGAAGCCGTTCCGCTGCAGGAAATGACGCCACACCCGGATCGGGAACCAGGCGAGGGTCTTCTGCGTCAGCGCGGTGGCCCGCTCGATCGGCTCCTCGAGCCGACCACGAAGAACCGACGCATCCCAGCGGTCACGCAGGGATGCGTCGGTGTCGGTGTCGCGTGAGCTCACGGCTCTTCCGGCGGCGGGGCGATGGCTCAGCCGCGCAGCACCGCCTGCTTGACCTCGGCGATGGCCTTCGTGATCTCGATGCCGCGGGGGCACGCCTCGGTGCAGTTGAAGGTCGTACGGCAGCGCCAGACGCCCTCCTTGTCATTGAGGATGTCGAGACGCACGTCACCGGCATCGTCGCGCGAGTCGAAGATGAAGCGGTGGGCGTTGACGATGGCGGCGGGGCCGAAGTACTGACCGTCCGTCCAGAACACCGGGCACGAGGACGTGCAGGCGGCGCAGAGGATGCACTTGGTCGTGTCGTCGTAGACGGCGCGGTCGGCGATCGACTGGATGCGCTCCTTGCCGGGCTCCGGCGCGGACTTCGCCTGGAGGAAGGGCTGCACGTCGCGGAAGGACTCGAAGAACGGGTCCATGTCGACGATGAGGTCCTTCTCGAGCGGCAGGCCCTTGATCGCCTCGACGTAGATCGGCTTCGAGATGTCGAGGTCCTTGATCAGCGTCTTGCAGGCGAGCCGGTTGCGGCCGTTGATGCGCATGGCATCCGAACCGCAGATGCCGTGGGCGCAGGAGCGACGGAAGGCGAGCGATCCGTCGACATCCCACTTGATGCGGTGAAGCGCATCGAGCACGCGATCGGTCGGGTACATCTCGACGTCGTAGTCGACCCAGTGCGGTTCGGCGTCGACTTCAGGGTTGAAGCGACGCACGATGAACGTGACGAGGTACGACTGGATGGCTTCCTCGACGGGAGCCTCGGCTGAGTCTGCGACGAGGGTCATCAGTACTTCCTCTCCATGGGCGGGTAGTTGAACTCGCCCTGCTCGTTCTTGGTGAACACGACCGGCTTCCAGTCGAGTCGGATGTGGTCCTCCGGGTCCGCGGAATGCGGGTCGCCCGTGAGGTACGCCATCGTGTGCTGCATGAACTGCTCGTCGTCGCGGTCGGGGTAGTCCTCGCGCATGTGGCCGCCGCGGCTCTCCTTGCGGTTGCGGGCGGCGTAGGCGACGATCTCGGCGATGTCGAGCAGGAAGCCCAGCTCGACCGCCTCGAGGAGGTCGGTGTTGTAGCGCTTGCCCTTGTCGTCGACGTGGATGTTCTGGTAGCGCCCGCGCAGATCGTTGATCGTGCCCATGACGTTGGTCAGGGTCTCCTCGGTGCGGAACACCTGGGCGTTCGCGTCCATCTCCTCCTGCAGCTTCTTGCGGAGGGTCGAGATGCGCTCGGTGCCCGGGTTCGACCGCAGGCCCTCGATCATCTCGCGGACCTCCTTGGCGGGGTCCTCGGGGAGGGGAATGAAGTCGGCGGTCTGGACGTACTCGACGGCCTTGCGGCCCGAGCGCTTGCCGAACACGTTGATGTCGAGCAGGGAGTTGGTGCCGAGGCGGTTGGCGCCGTGCACCGACACGCACGCGCACTCGCCCGCGGCGTACAGCCCGGGGACGACGGTCGTGTTGTCTGCGAGGACCTCGCCGTCGACGTTGGTGGGGATGCCACCCATCGCGTAGTGCGCGGTCGGCATGACCGGCACCGGCTCCACGACCGGGTCGACGCCCAGGTAGGTGCGGGCGAACTCGGTGATGTCGGGCAGCTTCGTCTCGAGCACCTCGGCTCCGAGGTGCGTGCAGTCGAGGTAGACGTAGTCCTTGTTGGGGCCGGCGCCGCGGCCCTCGAGGACCTCCTTCACCATGCACCGGGCGACGATGTCGCGCGGGGCGAGGTCCTTGATCGTCGGGGCGTACCGTTCCATGAAGCGCTCGCCCGAGGCGTTGCGGAGGATCGCTCCTTCGCCGCGAGCGCCCTCGGTGAGGAGGATGCCGAGTCCGGCGAGCCCGGTCGGGTGGAACTGGAAGAACTCGATGTCCTCGAGGGGGAGGCCCTTGCGCCAGACGATGCCGACGCCGTCGCCCGTGAGGGTGTGGGCGTTCGAGGTCGTCTTGAAGATCTTGCCGAACCCGCCGGTGGCGAAGACGACGGCCTTCGAGTGGAAGACGTGCAGGTCGCCGGTGGCGAGCTCGTACGCGACGACGCCCGCGACCTGGGTCTTGCCGTCGGCATCCTTCACCGTGATCAGGTCGAGCGCGTAGAACTCGTTGAAGAAGTTGATCCCGAGCTTGACGCAGTTCTGGAACAGCGTCTGGAGGATCATGTGGCCCGTGCGGTCGGCCGCGTAGCAGGCCCGGCGGACCGGGCTCTTGCCGTGATCGGCCGTGTGGCCGCCGAAGCGCCGCTGGTCGATCTTGCCGTCGGGCGTGCGGTTGAAGGGGAGGCCCATGTTCTCGAGGTCGATGACCGCGTCGATGGCCTCCTTCGCGAGGATCTCAGCGGCATCCTGGTCGACGAGGTAATCGCCGCCCTTGACGGTGTCGAACGTGTGCCATTCCCACGAGTCCTCTTCGACGTTGGCGAGCGCCGCCGCCATGCCACCCTGCGCCGCACCGGTGTGGCTGCGGGTCGGGTACAGCTTCGTGATGACGGCCGTCTTCGCGCCGGGACCGGCTTCGATGGCGGCGCGCATCCCGGCGCCGCCGGCGCCGACGATCACGATGTCGAACTGGTGGTAGTACACGCCGTCTTTCACGACGGTGTCTGCGGTCTGAGTGCTCACGTGAGGGTTGCCTCTGTTCTGTACGTCTGCATGCGGGCTCTCGCCCGACTCAGTTCTGGGCTGCGCACACTTCAGCGACGACACTGCCGTCGCTGAGGTTGGGGATGCAGGGGTCGAAGGTGAAGACGACGAGCGTGCCGAGCAGGATCATGAAGGCCGCGACGGCCCACAGGGCGACCACGAGGATGCGGCGGGTCTTCGGGCTCGTCACGTAGTCGTTGACGATGGTCCGCATGCCGTTCGTGCCGTGGATGAAGGCCAGCCACAGCATCAGCACGTCCCACCACTGCCAGAAGGGGCTGGCGAGCTTGCCGGCGACGAACGCGAAGTCGAGGCCCGAGATGCCCTCACCGAGCATCAGGTTCACGAAGAGATGGCCGAAGATCAGAACGAGCAGGACCACGCCCGACACGCGCATGAAGACCCAGCCCCACTTCTCGAGGTTCGGTCCCTTCTTGCGGATGCGGGAGCTCTGCGGGCTGCGGGGAGCCGCGAGGGTGTCAGCGGTCATCAGTGTCCTCCTCCGACGTGCGACAACACGATCGGGATGTGCCGTGCCGAGAAGGCGATCAGCGTGACCGCCCAGACGGCGAGCACGCCCCACCACAGCTGACGCTGGTGGCGCGTGGCCCACGGCCACAGGTCGACGGCGATGATGCGCAGTCCGTTGAACGCGTGGTACACGATGGCGCCGACGAGGGCGACTTCACCGAATCCCATGATCGGGTTCTTGTACGTGCCGATGACGGCGTCGTACGCGTCCGGTGCGACGCGGATGAGTGCCGTGTCCAGAACGTGGACGAGCAGGAAGAAGAAGATGGCGACGCCGGTGATGCGGTGCAGCACCCACGACCACATTCCCTCGTTGCCGCGGTACAGCGTGCCGCGCGGAGTCCTCGACGTGGTCTCAGCTATCGACGGTGTGACGCGTGCTGGTGCAGACACGGTCGTCCTCCCTTGGATGAGATGGGACGCCCTTCGTGCACGTCGGTCAGCGGCATCAGGGGATGTCGCCCTCCGTCGCACGCGGGCGCTCTCCCATCCTACGGGCGCAAATCGGGGCTCGGCGAGGAAGGCAGGCCTAAGTTGTCTCGACGTCGAGAGAACTCGGGAGACGGGCGCGCCCGCGCGGCCCCGATAGGGTTCGATCATGGTCGACCACATCGAGGACTTCTACGCCGTCATCCCCGCAGGAGGGGTGGGTTCGCGGCTCTGGCCGCTCTCCCGGGCCGACGCGCCCAAGTTCCTGCACGACCTCACCGGAGCCGGGCACTCCCTCCTCCGGGAGACCTGGAATCGCCTCGAGCCGCTGGCCGGCCACGACCGGATCGCCGTCGTCACCGGCCGCGCGCATCGCGCCGCGGTCGAGGAGCAGCTCCCCGGCATCCCCGACATGAACGTGATCCTCGAGTCGGAGCCGCGCGACTCCGCCGCGGCGATCGGCCTCGCGGCCGCGATCTTGCACCGCCGGCATCCCGACGTCATCATCGGGTCGTTCGCGGCCGACCATGTCATCCGCGGAACCCGCGTCTTCGAGTTCGCGGTGCGGGATGCCGTCGAAGTCGCCCGCCAGGGGTACATCTGCACGATCGGCATCTCACCGTCGGAGCCGGCCGTCGGCTTCGGGTACATCAAGCGCGGCGCCGAGCTGGTCGTCGACGGCGCGCGCGATGCGTCGCTCGTGGAGCGGTTCGTCGAGAAGCCCGACCTCGAGACCGCGAAGGAGTACGTGGCCGACCGCTCCTATCTCTGGAACGCCGGCATGTTCATCGCCCGGGCCGATGTGCTCCTGGCCGAGATCGAGGCGAACAATCCCGCTCTCCATGCTGGGCTCATGGAACTCGCCGAAGCGTGGGACGACCGCGAGCGGCGCGGACCCGCCGTCGACCGGATCTGGCCGCGCCTCGAGAAGATCGCGATCGACTACGTGGTCGCCGAGCCCGCTGCCGAGAAGGGCAAGCTCGCCGTCGTCCCGGGCCACTTCGACTGGGACGACGTCGGAGACTTCGCGAGCCTCGCCAAGCTGAACTCCAACGCGCGCGGCAACGACCTTGCCATCCTCGGCGAGAACGCGCGGGTGCTCTCCGATGCGGCGAGCGGGATCGTCGTCTCGCGGACCAGCCGGGTCATCAGCATCATCGGCGTGAAGGACATCGTGGTCGTCGACACCGACGACGCCCTCCTGGTCACGACGGCCGAGCACGCTCAGCGCGTGAAGAGCGTTGTGGACGCGCTAAAGATGACCGGCCGAGGCGACGTGCTCTGACCCCGAACGGGGCCCGATCCGACGGGGGAGATTGAGCAGGATGCCGGTGGCGTGACGGATTGATTGCGTCTTTGTAACCATTGCCCGGTTCGGGCCCGATCAGCGTGCACCGCGCGTGTCACAGTCGGTAACTTCGTGTGCGCACCCCCGCGAAGTCCGCGGGTTGTCTTCCGTGGAGGCACTTTTGACCATCTCGACATCCAAGAAGCTCGCGGGCATCACCGGCGCCGCGCTTCTCGTCGCCGCTCTCGCAGGCTGTGGCACCGCACCCGAAACCGAGTCCTCCGCCGCCCCCGGCGCAGGCGCGCCCGAGGTCGTCGACGGCTTCAAGCCCTGCCTGATCTCGGACGAGGGTGGCTGGAACGACAAGTCGTTCAACCAGTCCGCCAAGGAGGGCATGGACGCCGCTCTCGAGGAGCTGGACGTCGATGGCATCGAGCTCGAGTCGACGACGCCGAACGACTACGCCCCGAACCTCGAAGAGCTCGTTGCCCAGGGCTGCACCTTCATCGTCTCGGTCGGCTTCAACCTCTCGGCCGCGACGGTCGAGTCGGCGACGGCCAACCCCGACATCAACTACGCGATCATCGACGACCTCGCCGACAACGACTTCAACGGCGAGACCGACGCTCCGAACATCAAGCCCCTCGTGTTCAACACGGCGGAGGCCGGTTACCTCGGCGGCTACGCTGCCGCGGCCTGGTCGGCGCAGTCGGGTGTCAACAAGGTCGGCACCTTCGGCGGCATGCAGATCCCGTCGGTCGCGGTCTTCATGGACGGCTACGCGCTGGGCGTCGAGAAGTACAACGAGGACAAGGGCGGCTCCGTCCAGGTCTTCGGGTGGGACGTCGCCGGACAGGAAGGCAGCTTCACGGGAGGCTTCGCGGCGAACGACACCGCCAAGCAGACCGCGCAGGGCGTGCTCGACCAGGGCGTCGACGTGATCCTCCCCGTCGGCGGCCCGATCTACGAAAGCGCCGCTGCCGCCATCGCCGATGGTGGCGAGGACGTCCTGATGCTCGGTGTCGACTCCGACCTCGCGGTCGCCGACCCCGGTGTCGCCGACATCACGCTGGTCTCGATCATGAAGGCGATCGACGTCGCAGTGAAGGACGCAACGGTCGAGGCCGCTGCCGGCAACTTCGACGTGGCTCCCTACATCGGAACGCTCGAGAACGACGGCGTCAAGCTGTCCGGCTTCGGTGACTTCGAGGCCGAGCTCCCCGACGGCCTCGTCGACGAGCTGAGCGCCCTCCGCGACGCCATCGTCGCGGGCGACATCACGGTCGAGTCGAAGAACTCGCCGCAGCAGTAATTCCCTTCGACGATCGGGGCGGACAGCGCGTGCTGTCCGCCCCGATCGCCGTGTATGGACCGCTGCGCCCCCGAAGGCGCAGCGGTCGAAGATAAGGTTCAGATATGAAGCTCGAGCTCCGTGGAATCACAAAACGATTCGGAAGCCTCGTCGCCAACGACACCATCGACCTCGTCGTCCAGCCCGGTGAGATCCACGCCCTGCTGGGCGAGAACGGTGCCGGCAAGTCGACGTTGATGAATGTCCTCTACGGCCTCTACCAGGCCGACGAAGGCGACATCCTGCTGGACGACGTCGTCCAGCACTTCCGAGGCCCCGGAGACGCGATGGCGTCCGGGATCGGCATGGTGCACCAGCACTTCATGCTCATCCCGGTGTTCACCGTCGCCGAGAACGTGATGCTCGGCAACGAGGACACGAAGGCGCTCGGCCGACTCGACCTCGCGTCGTCGCGCCGGCACGTGCGGGAGGTCGCCGACCGGTTCGGGTTCGAGATCGATCCGGACGCCCTCGTCGGCGATCTGCCGGTGGGCGTGCAGCAGCGCGTCGAGATCATCAAGGCACTGTCGCGCGATGCCAAGGTGCTCGTGTTCGACGAGCCGACAGCCGTGCTGACTCCGCAGGAGACCGACGAGCTCATGGCGATCATGCGTCAGCTGCGCGCGGCGGGAACGGCGATCGTCTTCATCACCCACAAGCTCCGAGAGGTCCGCGAAGTCGCGGACCGGATCACGGTCATCCGGCTCGGCAAGGTCGTCGGCGAAGCGTCGCCGACGGCGACGAACGCAGAACTGGCGTCGCTGATGGTCGGCCGCGCCGTCGAGCTCACGGTGCAGAAGACCCCCGCCGTCCCCCGAGAGGGCGGGCTCGAAGTGCGGGGACTCCGCGTCCTGACGGCGTCGGGGCACGTCGTCGTGAACGATGTGAGTTTCGACGTGCGCCCGGGCGAGGTCCTCGCGATCGCCGGCGTGCAGGGCAACGGTCAGACCGAGCTGGTCGACGCGATGGTCGGGCTGGCCGCGCGGACAGAGGGCTCCATCCGGCTGGAGGGGGTCGAGCTCGTGGGCAAGAGCGTCCGGGCGATCCTCGACCAGGGCGTCGGCTTCGTCCCCGAGGACCGCACGGAGGACGGCCTCGTCGGCTCGTTCTCCGTCGCCGAGAACCTCATCCTCGACCGATCGAGCGACTCCGAGTTCGTGACCGCGGGAACCATCCGCCGTGGCGTCCTCGACGCCTTCGCCCGCGAGCGGATCCAGGAGTACGACATCCGCACCCAGGGCCCCGACGTCCCCGCCGGAACGCTGTCGGGCGGTAACCAGCAGAAGGTCGTCATCGCCCGCGAGATGAGCCGCGAGCTGCGGCTGTTCATCGCGGCTCAGCCGACCCGTGGCGTCGACGTCGGCTCCATCGAATTCATCCACAAGCGGATCATCGAAACGAGGGACGCGGGCGTTCCCGTCGTCGTCGTCTCGACAGAGCTCGACGAGGTCACGGCGCTGGCCGATCGGATCGCGGTCATGTACCGGGGTTCGATCATCGGTATCGTCCCCGCCGACACGCCCCGCGACATCCTCGGCCTCATGATGGCCGGCGCGACCGACCCGGAGGTGGCCGCATGAGCGGTTCGATGCCTGGAGCCGACGACTCGACGCGGAGCGTCTCAGACCCCCAGCTGCCGCATGCGTCGGGCCCGCTGACCGGTGGGGAGATCCCCGAGCCGCCGCGCGCCAACGTCTTCATCAAGGAGCTCCTGCGCGGCAGTGCCGTGACCACGGCGCTCGCGATCGTCCTCGCGCTGGTCGCCGGTGGCGTGCTGATCGCCGCCACCAACGACGAGGTGCAGGAGACGGCCGGCTACTTCTTCGCGCGTCCCACCGACACCCTCATCGCGATCTGGAACTCGATCGCCAACGGATACGCCGCTCTGTTCCGAGGGTCCGTCTTCAACTTCACCGTCGACGAATTCGCGCTGCAGATCCGCCCGCTCACGAACTCGCTGGGCTTCGCCGCTCCGCTGATCGCCGCCGGACTCGGTGTGGCCTTCGCCTTCCGCGCCGGCCTCTTCAACATCGGCGCGCGCGGTCAGATGCTCATCGCCGCGGGGTTCGCCGCCCTGGTGACGTTCAACGTCGATCTGCCGATGTGGCTGCACCTGCCGCTCACCCTCGCCGTCGGTATCATCGCGGGCGCTCTGTGGGGCGGGATCGTCGGGCTTCTGAAGGCGCGCACCGGCGCGCACGAGGTGATCCTGACGATCATGCTCAACTACATCGCCTACTACCTGGTGCTGTGGATGATCCGGACGCCCTCACTGCTGCAGAAGCCGGGCACCAATCAGCCCGTGACGGCGGCCACTCCCGAATCGGCACAGTTCCCGCAGCTCATCGGCGCCCAGTTCCCCCTCCTCGACTGGGGGTTCGTCATCGTCATCATCGCGACCGCCGTCGTCTGGTGGGTGATCGAACGATCGAGCCTGGGCCTGCGCATCCGCGCGGTGGGGGAGAACCCCCACGCCGCACGCGCTGCGGGCATCAGCGTCGACCGGGTCTACATCTACGCGATGCTCTTCGCAGGTGGGCTCGCCGGGCTCGCCGCCATGAACCAGATCCAAGGCTCCGTGACCACCGGGTTCACCGGCACCATCGACGCCGGCATCGGGTTCGACGCGATCACCGTCGCCCTCCTGGGTCGCAGTCGCCCGTGGGGCGTCTTCGGCGCCGGCATCCTCTTCGGAGCGCTGAAGGCGGGCTCGTTCGCGATGCAGGCGCAGGGCATCCCCGTCGACATCGTGCTCGTCGTGCAGTCGCTGATCGTGCTGTTCATCGCTGCGCCGCCCCTGTTGCGCAGCGTGTTCTTCCTGCCCAAGACCGATGCCGAGAAGGCAGCCAAGGCGCGCGCGAAGGCCGCGAAGAAGGCGGTGACCGCATGAGCGGACTCGCTCCCACCACGGCCCCCGACGGGGCCATCCAGCTCGCGACGGTGAAGCGGCGACAGCTGAAGCTCCCGATCGTCCTCGCCGTCGTCACGGTCTTCCTCGCCGGTCTCTTCTTCGTCGCGCCCCGCACGGGGACGAGCACCTTCCGACTCGGCGACGCGGCATCCTCGATCGCACTGCCCAACCTCGAGGTGCCCACCGCGCCGACAGCCTGGATCACGGTCGCGATCCTCGCCGTCCTCGCGGCGCTCGCCGTGTGGAACGGGTATTCGTATCGGCGATCGCCGCTCTGGCTCTCGATCGCCTTCAGTCTGCTGGGCGTCTTCGCGCTCCTCACCTGGGCGGCGGCCGACGGGCTCGTTCCCGTGACGGGGCTGCTCGCCGGTGCGATCTCGCTGTCCGTGCCGCTCGTCTTCGGCGCGCTGGGCGGCGTCATCGGCGAACGCGTGGGCGTCGTGAACGTGGCCATCGAAGGGCAGCTGCTGCTCGGAGCGTTCTCCGCGGCGATGCTGTCGAGCATCACGGGCAACCCGTTCGTCGGCCTCATCGGCGCCATGATCGGCGGCGTCCTGGTCGCGTTCGTCTTGGCCGCCTTCGCGATCAAGTACCTCGTGGAGCAGGTCATCGTCGGTGTCGTCCTGAACGTCCTCGTGACCGGCCTCACGGGCTTCCTGTACGGCGCGCTCCTGGTGCCGAACGAAGAGCAGCTCAACTCGCCCATCCGGTTCAGCCGCATCGAGATCCCGCTGCTCAGCGAGATCCCGATCATCGGACCCGTGCTCTTCAACCAGACGTTCATCGTCTACCTCATGTTCCTCACGGTGGCCGTGGTCGCCTGGGGCCTCTACCGCACGCGCTGGGGTCTCCGCCTCCGCGCGGTCGGCGAGCACCCGCAGGCCGCCGACACGGTGGGCATTAACGTGAACCGCCTCCGGTTCTGGAACGTCTCGCTCGCCGGCGCCATCGCCGGCATCGGCGGCGCGTACTTCACGCTCGTCTCGGTTCCCCAGTTCGGCAAGGAGATGACCGCCGGTCTCGGCTTCATCGCCCTTGCTGCCGTCATTTTCGGTCGCTGGGACCCGATCCGGGCCGCGCTCGCGGCCCTCCTGTTCGGTTTCGCCACGACCCTCCAGAACCTGCTCACGGTTCTGAAGACGCCGATTCCGAGCGAGTTCATGCTCATGCTCCCGTATGTCGTCACGATCCTCGCGGTCGCCGGTTTCGCCGGTCAGATCCGTGGGCCCGCGGCATCCGGCAAGCCGTACATCAAGGGATGACAGTGACCGACATCGATTGGGACGAGCTGCGCGCTGCAGCCGTCGACGCCATGCAGAAGGCCTACGCGCCCTACTCCCGCTACCGGGTGGGGGCCGCGGCCCTCGTCAGCGACGGACGCATCGTCTCCGGCTGCAACGTCGAGAACGCGTCATACGGAGTGGGCCTGTGCGCCGAGTGCGCCCTCGTCGGCGACCTGCACATGACGGGTGGCGGCGAGCTCGTTGCCTTCGTCTGCGTCAACAACGACGGCGAGACGATCATGCCGTGCGGCCGGTGCCGTCAGCTCCTCAACGAGTTCGCCCTCCCGGGCATGCTGCTCGAGACGGTGTCGGGCATCCGGACGATCGACGAGGTCCTTCCGGATGCCTTCGGTCCTCGTGACCTGGAGGTGGCACGATGAGCGCGGTCGAGGCCTTCGACGCCGTCGACGTCATCCGCGCCAAGCGCGACGGCCGGGCCGTCCCCGAGGACGCACTCCGCTGGATGATCGACGCGTACACGCGCGAGTACGTCGCGGACTCGCAGATGGCGGCCTTCGCCATGGCGGTGCTCCTCAACGGGATGAACCGCGACGAGATCCGCGTCATGACCGAGGCGATGATCGCCTCGGGTGAGCGGATGAGCTTCGCCGGTCTCGGCAAGCCCACCGTCGACAAGCACTCCACCGGCGGTGTGGGAGACAAGATCACCCTCCCGCTCGCGCCCCTCGTGGCCGCGTTCGGCGTGGCCGTGCCGCAGCTCTCGGGTCGTGGCCTCGGCCACACCGGCGGCACGCTCGACAAGCTCGAGGCGATCCCCGGATGGCGCGCCGCCCTCAGCAACGAGGAGATGATCGAGCAGATGCGCACGGTCGGCGCGGTCATCTGCGCCGCCGGCTCCGGTCTCGCCCCCGCGGACAAGCGCCTGTATGCGCTCCGTGACGTCACCGGCACGGTCGAGGCGATCCCGCTGATCGCCTCGAGCATCATGTCGAAGAAGATCGCCGAGGGCACCGACTCTCTCGTGCTCGACGTGAAGTTCGGCTCCGGCGCCTTCATGCAGGACGTCGACAAGGCGCGCGAACTCGCCCGCACGATGGTCGCCCTCGGCACCGACTCGGGTGTCGCGACGACGGCCCTGCTGACCGACATGAACACGCCGCTGGGGCTCGCGATCGGCAACGCCAACGAGGTGCGCGAATCGGTCGAGGTGCTCGCCGGCGGCGGTCCCGCCGACATCATCGAGCTCACCGTCGCTCTGGCCCGGGAGATGCTCGCCCTCGCCGGCCAGCCCGATGCCGACGTGGAGGCCGCGCTGAAGGACGGGCGCGCCATGGACAGCTGGCGGGCGATGATCCGCGCGCAGGACGGCGACCCGGATGCCGCGCTGCCGGTCGCCCGCGAGACCCACACCGTCACGGCATCCGCATCCGGCGTCGTGACCAGGCTCGAGGCGCTGCCCTTCGGCATCGCGGCGTGGCGCCTCGGTGCCGGCCGCGCGCGTGCGCAGGACCCGGTCATCCACGCCGCGGGGATCGACCTCCACGTGAAGCCCGGCGACACGGTGACTGCCGGTCAGCCGCTGTTCACCCTCCTCGCCGAGGATGAGAAGCGCTTCGCACGTGCGACCGACGCACTCGAGGGTGCGTGGGAGATCGGCGCCGAGGCGCCGGCATCCACTCCGCTCGTGCTCGAGCGCATCACCGCCTGACCTACCGACACACGACGAGGGGACCCTCATGGCCATCGATCAGCATGGCGACGCCGAGATTCAGGGCGCATCGATCCGCTCGCTGCCGAAGGTGTCGCTCCACGACCACCTCGACGGCGCGCTCCGCCCGCAGACCATCATCGAGTTGGCCGACGGGGCGGGTGTCGATCTGCCCGAGAGCGCATCGGACGACCTCGCCGACTGGTTCGAATCGCAGAGCGACTCCGGTTCGCTCGTCGAGTACCTGAAGACGTTCGACCTCACGACGGCGGTGATGCAGAACCGCGAGGGTCTGCGCCGCGTCGCGAAGGAGTTCGTCGAGGACCTGGCCGCGGACGGCGTCATCTACGGCGAGGTCCGGTGGGCGCCCGAGCAGCACCTCGCCGGAGGCCTGACCCTCGACGAGGCCGTCGAAGCCGTCCAGGAGGGCATCGAGGAGGGCGAGGACGCCGTCGAACGGTCGGGACGCGACATCCGTGTCGGCCAGCTCATCACCGCGATGCGCCACGCCGACCGGTCGCTCGAGATCGCGCAGCTCGCCGTCGCACACCGCGGCCGCGGGGCCGTGGGCTTCGACATCGCCGGAGCCGAAGACGGGTTCCCCGCCTCGGCTCACCGCGCCGCGTTCGACTACCTCGCGTCGGAGTTCTTCCCGGTGACCGTCCACGCCGGCGAGGCTGCCGGCCTCGACTCGATCCGCTCGGCACTGATCGACGGGCGTGCGCTCCGGCTCGGACACGGCGTGCGCATCGCCGAAGACCTCGACGTCGTCGAGGAGATGGGCGACGAGGTGCAGGTCAGCTTCGGCGCTCTCGCGCGCTGGGTGCGCGACCGTGAGATCCCCCTGGAGCTCTCGCCGTCGTCCAACCTGCAGACCGGCGCCATCGCCGCATGGGGCACGCAGCTCGAGGACCATCCCTTCGACCTGCTCTACCAGCTCGGGTTCGCCGTGACGGTGAACGTCGACAACCGCACGATGAGCCGCACGTCGCTGACGCGCGAGCTCAGCCTCCTGGCCGACACGTTCGAGTACACGCTCGCCGACCTCGAGGCGTTCCAGCTGAACGCCGCCGCGGCAGCCTTCTTGTCGGTGGAGGAGCGCGAGGAGCTCATCGAGCTCATCGGCGAGGGCTTCGAGCGCTGACCCGCGCGGGTCAGCGCTCGAGCCGCTGAAGCAGGTCGGCGACGGATGCCGTGATGGCGGCCGTCATCTCCTCGTCCGAGATCGACGGGGTGCCGTCGCCGTCCTGCGGACCGTAGTCGCCGAACGACGAGTGCGCTGCTCCGTCGATCTGCACGAGGGTGGCGTCTGAGGGCAGCCGGGGCCGCGCGTCGTCGATCTTCGCCGGTGTCGACAGGCCGTCTTCGGAGCCCCCGAGGCTCACCACAGGCAGCCCGCTGCCGGAGAGGTCGTTCGCGCAGTACGACGCGAAGAGCACGAGACCGTCGGCGTCGGGTGCGAGCTGGCACGCCTTCACCCCGCCGAGCGAATGCCCGCCGACGAGCCATGTCGAGACGCCCGGTGCCGCGTCGGTGAAGTTCGACAGCGGCCGCAGGTCGAAGAAGGCGAGGTTCAGCCACGGCCGGGTGATCACCACGGTGACGCCCTCGTCGGTGACGAGGTCGGCGAGCTTGGCCGCGTAGGCCTCCGCGTCGACCTTCGCGCCGGGGATGAAGACGAGCCCGGTGCCGGATGCCGTCTCGGTCGGCGTCATCACGACGTTGCCGCTCGAGTCGTCGATCGTGATGCCCGGATCGGCGGTTAGGGCGGCCAGCGGGCCGGGCTCAGCCCCCATCACGCCCACCTGGCTCCACACGACCAGCCCGATGACGCCGGCCACGAGCAGGCCGCCGATGCCGAGCGCGATGCGCGAGAGGACCCGCCGCCTGCGGGAGGCGCGGCGACGGCCCGGGCGGGCACCCGGGCCGTCGGCCGCCGTGCGGTCACCGGAGTCGGCAGAGCCTTCCGGCGCGGACGTCACGCGGGGCTCGATGAGGCGACGCCGAGCTCCTGCTGACGCTGCTGAACGGCATCCGCGATGGCACGGAACAGCGGATGGGCCTCGTCGAGCCCTGTCGTGGATGCGGTGAAGGTCAGCGAATTCTCGGCGCGCAGACGCTCCTGCAGTTCGACGGCCTGCGGGTCGGCGGCGTCCTCGAAACGGAGCGCCGCGGCGATGGCTGCGACGAGTCCCTCGGCCGAGAGACCCCGTTCGGCGGCAGCGGCGGCGGGTCCGACGAAGCGCTCGTGCCGCGACAGCTTCCGCAGCGGCTGACGTCCGACGCGCTGGACGGTGTCGGGAAGGGCGGGATTCGCGAAGCGCTGCAGGATCGTCGCCCGGTACTCGGCGAGCTCGGCGGGGTCGAGTCCGTGCACGGCGCTCAGGAGCGCGGAGGTCTCCACCAGCGAGGCGTCGACCTTCGCGGCGATGCCGGGGTCGGCCAGGGCGTCGGAGATGCGGGTGATCCCGGCGAGAGCGCCGAAGTACGCCGTCGCGGCGTGCCCGGTGTTGACCGTGAAGAGCTTCCGCTCGATGTACGGGGCGAGGTCGTCGACGAAGTGCGCGCCGGGGATGCGGGGGAGGTTCCCCGCAAATGGCCCCTGCTCGATGGCCCACTCGTAGAAGGGCTCGACGGTGACGTCGACACCCGCATCGGCGGGCTGTCCCGGGACGATGCGGTCGACGGCCGTGTTCGCGAAGACGGCGCGCGTCGACAGGTCGGCCCAGTCGTCGCCGGCGAGCTTCTCGATCTCGGCGCGGAGGCCGTCGGTGGCGTTGATCGCGTTCTCGCACGCCATGACCTGCAGGGGTGCGCGCTCGGCATCCCGTCGCCGCAGGCCCGCGAGGATCGTGGGGGCGACGAAGGGCAGGACGGTGGGACCGACGGCCGTGGTCACGACCTCGGCCGTCGCGATCTCGTCGGCCACGGCGTCCGGTTCAGTGCGGCTGTTGATCGCGCGGAAGCCGGTGACGACCTTGTCGCTGCCGCCGGTGCCGACCTCGTGGACGGTGTACTCGCTGACGCCGTTGATCGTGTCGACGAGCGTGGGCGCGACGTCGGAGAAGACGAGGTCGTAGCCGCCCTCGTGGAGGAGGAGGCCGACGAACCCGCGACCGATGTTGCCGGCGCCGAAGTGGACGGCCTTCATGCCTCGTTCACCGTCGAGAGGAGGGCGTAGAGCTCTTCAGCGGTCGCCGCTGCCTTGAGCTTCGCGACCTCGTCGTCCTCGGAGAACAGGAGCGCGATCTGGGAGAGGATCTCGAGGTGTTCATCGCCCTTGCCGGCGATGCCGATCACGAACGTCACCGGCTCGCCGCCCCAGTCGACGCCGCCGTCGTAGCGGACGACGGACAGGGCGGAGTCGAGGATGGCATCCTTCGTCTCGTTCGTGCCGTGCGGGATGGCGAGCTCGTTGCCCATGTACGTGGACACGGCGATCTCGCGCTGCTGCATGGCGTCGAAGTACGCGCCGGTGACGGCACCGGCCGACTCGAGGATGTCTGCGGCCTCCTTCATCGCCTGCTCCTGGCTCACGGAGCCGGAGTGGATGCGGATCTGACCGAGGGTGAGGACTTCGCGTGCCATGACTTCTCTCTTCCTGAAGGGTGGGGGAAAACGGGCTGCGGGGCCGGGACCATTGTCTCCGACCCCCGCAGCGGTCCGCATCAGGCGTCGCCGCGCTGGCGACGCACCATGTCGACGACCTCGTCGTACTTCGGCGAGTTCATGAAGTTGTCGACTGACACGTGGAGCGAGCCGGGCGTGACCCCCCGGGCGCGATCGGTCAGCTGCTGCTGCGTGATGACCAGATCAGCCGACGGGTCGAGGTTCGCGATCGCCTTGTTGGTGACCGTGACGCCCTCGATGCCCGCCTTCTTGAACTTGTTGCGGAGGACGCTCGCGCCCATCGCGGACGAGCCCATTCCGGCGTCGCACGCGAAGACCACGTTCGAGATGTCTCGGTCCGCCACCGCGGTGTCTGCGGATGCCGTCGCTGCGGATGCCGCGTCGGTCGCCGCCGGAGCGGTGCTGCCGCCGCGGAGCCCCGCGAGTGCGTCGGAGCTCTTGCCCTTGTTGGATTCGGTCCGCGCGACGGCCGTGGAGAAGGCGTCGCCCTCGGCCGCCAGGTCGCGCTTGCGGGAAGCGCGGAGGATCACGCTGGCGACGATGAACGTCACCGCCGCAGACAGGACCACCGACAGGATCACGGCGAAGTAGCTGTCATCGGCGACCTGCACCAGGACCGCGACGATGCTGCCCGGAGCGGCCGGCGCGCGCAGGGCGCCACCGAGGAGCATATTGGTGGTGACGCCGGTCATGCCACCGGCGATCAACGCGAGGATCAGCGTCGGCTTCATGAGCGCGTACGGGAAGTACACCTCGTGGATGCCGCCGAAGAACTGGATGATCGCGGCGCCGGGAGCGGAAGCGCGCGCCGCACCGATGCCGAAGAAGGCGAAGGCGAGGAGCAGGCCGACACCCGGGCCGGGGTTCGCCTCGAGCAGGAACAAGATGGAGCCGCCGGAGTCGTTCAGGGCGGCCTGGTCGAGCCCGAGCGGGGTCAGCACACCGTGGTTGAGCGCGTTGTTGAGGAAGAAGACCTTCGCCGGCTCGATGATGATGCTCGTCAGCGGCAGCAGGTTCGTCTCGACGAGCCAGTTCACGGCCGTGCTCAGGGTGTTCATGAGGCCGTTGATGAGGAACGCCACCGGGTAGAACCCGACGATGGCCATCACGAAGCCCCAGATGCCCGCCGAGAACATGTTGACGAGCATCTCGAAGCCCGCGGGGATCTTTCCCTCCCAGAGCCGGTCGAGCTGCTTCATGGTCCAGGCAGCGAGAGGCGCCATGATCATCGCGCCGATGAACATGTTGACCTGTCCGAGCGGGTCTGCACCGGGATCGGAGACCGCGAGCGCCGCGTTGAAGTTCGCGATCAGCAGGTCGGAGCCCGCGATCACGCCCATCGTGGCGATGGCTCCGACGACGCCGCCGCGCACCGCGTACACGAGGTGTCCGCCCAGATAGGCGATGAGGATCGGGAGCAGGTAGTGGATGAAGGGGCCGACGATGTTCGCGAGGTCGGCGTTGGGGGTCCACCCCTTCTCGATGAAGAAGGCGGTGAAGATGCCCCAGGCGATCAGTGCCGGGATGAGCGGCATGATCATGCCCGAGAGGAATGTGCCGAATCGCTGGACGGCGACGCGGGCACCCCCCTTGGTCGTGGCGGTGGACGTCGTTGTCATGGTCAGTCGTTCTCCTTGAGGTGAGCTGCCGCCTTCTGGGCTGCAGCGCGAGCGGATGCCGCATCGGGAGCGGCGAGGGCTGCCTCGGCGATGCGGTGGGCATCGTCCAGGCTGTGTTCGAGCAGGGTGGCGCGGACATCCGCCAGCGCCGTGGGTGCCATGGAGAGTGTGGTCGCGCCGAGGCCGACGAGGACGACGGCCAGGAGCGGGTCGGCGGCGGCCTCGCCGCAGATGCCCACGGGCTTGCCGTTGGCCTTGCCGCCTTCGCCGGTGAGCTTGACGAGCTGGAGGACGGCCGGATGCCAGGGGTCCTGGAAGGAGGCGACCGAGCCCAGCAGGCGGTCGGCGGCGAGGGTGTACTGGGTCAAGTCGTTCGTGCCGATCGAGGCGAAGTCGGCGATCGCGAGGACCTTCTCGGCGAGGAGCGCGGAGGAGGGGACCTCCACCATGACGCCGGCGGTCTTGATGCCGTAGTCCTTCGCCATCGTCACGAAGTACTCGGTCTCCTCGACGGTCGAGACCATGGGCGCCATGACCCAGAGGTCGGCGTTCGTCGCGGCATCCGCGTTGGCGAGGGCGGTGAGCTGCTCGCGCAGGATGTCCTCGCTCGCGCGCAGAGCCCGGAGCCCGCGCAGGCCCAGGGCGGGGTTCTCCTCGTGGGCGTCGTTGAGGAAGGCGAGCGGCTTGTCGGCGCCGGCGTCGAGCGCGCGCACGACGACCTTCTTGCCTTCGAACGCCTGCAGCAGCTCCGTGTACGCCTTCGTCTGCTCGTCGACACCCGGGGCCTGCGCGGAGCTCAGGAAGAGGAACTCGGTGCGGAACAGACCGACGCCTTCGGCGCCGAGTTCGACCGCGGCAGCCGCGCCGCCCGGCTTGCCCAGGTTGACGAGCAGCGGGACGGGCGTTCCGTCGGCGAGGGCGCCGGGGGTGATGGGAGCGCCCACCGCAGCGGCACGGTCGGCCTCACGGCGCTCCGCCTGGGCGATGTCGTCGTCGGAGGGCTCCGTCAGGACGAGGCCCTGTGCCGCGTCGACGATGACGGTCTCCCCTTCGGCGAGGCCTGCGGCGCCCGCTGCGCCGACGACGGCGACGATCGACTTCTCACGGGCGAGGATCGCGGTGTGCGACGTCGGTCCGCCCTCGGTGGTCACGAGCGCGAGCACCTTGTCGAGGTCGAGGAGGGCCGTGTCGGCGGGGGCGAGGTCCTTCGCGACCAGCACGAAGGGGTGACCGGGGTCGGGCACGCCGGGAGCGGCGACGCCGCGCAGCCGGGCGATGACGCGCTGGGCGACGTCGTCGAGATCGGCAGCGCGCTCGCCGAGATAGCCGCCCATCGCCGAGAGGGCGTCGCGGAACGACGCGAACGCGTCGGAGACGGCGTACTCACCGGTCTTGCCGGCGGACAGTCGGGCGGCGACCTCGTCGTCGAGGGCGGGGTCCTCCGCCATCATCGCCTGCGCTTCGAGGACTTCCTGGGCGGCGCCGCCCGCGGTCTCCCCGCGCTCCTCGAGCTCGCGTGCGACGGCGGCGATCGCCTCGCGTACGCGCGCGGTCTCCTCTTCCACGCTCAGCGTGCTGGGCGTGTCCTTGGGGGCGGGCAGCGGTTCCGCCATCCTCGCCACAGGTCCGTGGGCGATGCCCAGTCCGATTCCTACTCCGCGCAGCTCAGTCATGTGTCCCTCAGGCGTCGTGATCAGTGGTCAGAAGTTCGGTCAGCGTGTCGAGCACCTGTTCGGCGTCCGGACCCTCGGCGGTGAGGGTCACGTAGTCGCCGTTCTCGGCGCCCAGCGAGATGACGCTGAGGATGCTCGCCGCATTGACGGGGGAGCCCGCGCCTTTCGAGACGGTGAGCGCGATGCCGGCATCCTTCGCCGCCTGGGCGAAGAGCTTCGCGGGTCGCGCGTGCAGTCCGTTCGCCGAGCCGATCCTCACGGTGCGCGTGGCCTTCGTGGTCATCGGGGCGTCCTTTCGCTGGTCTCGGCGGCGTGATCCGCCAGGGCGAGCGACCGGGTGCCGTCCCGGTCGTCGAAGATGTCCTCCGGCAGCAGCACGGCTCGGGCGCCGCGCGATGCGGCGTCGCGCGCCACGTCGGAGAAATCGGAAGCCAGATGCGGACCCACGAGCACCACGTCGCCCGCGCCCACCTCCGTGGTGACCGCGCTGCGGGGACCCGCGGCGACGAGCACCTGACGGGACTGCTGCTCAGCAGCCTTGCGCACGCGCTGCGCGACGAATGTGCTCGACGCGCCCGCTCCACAGACGACGAGGATCATCATCGATCCGCCTCCTTGCCTCTGGGCCATTCTGATCGGGTCGGATGCCCGCGACAACCAGTCCTTCTTCCGCGGGGGAGGAAAGCCGGTGAGGGGCCTGCGTGATTGACTTGATCCTGTGAGCCGCACCAGACAGGACCGCGTGATGGCACTGCTGTCGCGCGAGCCGGGCTGGCGGACGGCGGGCGAGCTCGCCGACCTCGTCGGGGTGACGCCGCGCAGCATCCGCTCGTACGTGGCGGCCTTGAATTCCCGGGTCTCCGGAGCGGATGCCGTCGAGTCGGGGCCTTCTGGATACCGGGCGGGTGCGGGCGCTCCCGACGCGATCCAGGCGGGCGCGTCCGACGAGACACCGCGCGACCGGCTGCACCGGCTGGTCCGGGTGATCCTCGATGCGCCCGACGGCGTCGACGTGTACGAGACCGCCGCGCGCTTCCACGTCAGCGAGGCGACGCTCGACGCCGACCTCGGTCGGGTGCGGGCTCTGCTGGGTGGCACCCGGCTCACGCTCGAGCGCTCGGCATCCCGGGTGCGTTTGAGCGGCACCGAGATGGCGCAGCGGCGCCTCCTCAGCCGCCTCGCGCACGAGGAGATGGAGCAGGGGGCCTTCGATCTGCCCGCACTCCGGCGGGCGCTCGGCGAGACCACCGCCGATGCGACCGCGCTGGTGTCGTTCAAGTCCGACCTGGTCGCCGGGCTGGGCGAGCTCGGCTACCTCGTCAACGAGTTCGGCATCGGCGACGTCATGATGCACATCGCGATCACCGCCGACCGGGTGAGGCGAGGCCATCGCCTCGACGACGTCGCCGGCGACGTCACCCCCGCTCGGCTGACGATCGGCGTGCTCGTCGACCGCCTCACGACCGCCCACCTCGACGTGCGGCTGGGCGAGGGCGATCGAGATCACCTCGCGGCGCTCGTGCAGACCCGTGTCGTCGCGCCCGGTGCCGCCGAACCCGACGCCGTGCTCCGCGACCGGCTCGACGCCGATGTCGAGGGCGCCGTCCGCGAGGTCGTCTCGCGCGCGGCATCCCAGTTCCTCGTCGACATCGATCAGGAGGACTTCATCCTCCGCCTCGCGCTCCACGTGCAGAACCTCCGTCACCGCGCGCAGGAGCAGGCATGGTCGCGCAACGCGCTGACACGGTCGCTCAAGTCCAGCTACCCGATGATCTTCGAGGTCGCGGTCTTCATCGCCGAGCAGCTGCGGGAACTCATCGGCGCTCCGCTGTTCGAAGACGAGATCGCCTACATCGCGATGCATGTCGGCGGCCGCCTCGAGCGCGCACGTCAGGCCGGCCGGCTGCTGACGGCCACCCTCGTGAGCCCCGGCTACTACGAGATGCACGAGCTGCTCCACGCCAGCATCGACCGGGCGCTCGGGCGCGAGATCGACGTGGTCGCGGTCGAGACGCGGGCCGATCCCGACTGGTCGCGCATCGACACCGACCTCGTCCTCAGCACGATCGACCCGCCGCACGTCGCCGACCGTATCGTCCGCATCCAGCCCTTCTTGACCGAGACCGATGTCGAACGGGTGCAGGGCGCCGCGGCCCGCGCCCGCCGCGCCCGCCGGCTGGCGGGCCTCCGCGCCGAGCTGGAGCGGTACTTCTCACCGGGCGCCTTCGTCGCCCGGTTGGCTCCCGCGGCCGACGAGGAGAGCGTCATCCGGCAGCTCGGATCGCTCCTCGTGACGCAGGGCGTCATCGGCGCCGACTACGTCGAGCGGACCCTGGAGCGCGAGCGGATGTCGTCGACCGCGTTCACCGACGCGCTCGCCGTCCCGCACGCGCTCGGAATGACCGCCACACGCACCGCGATCGCGATCGGACTGGCCGACCCGTCGATCGGGTGGGGCGAGGGACGCGTGCAGGTGGTCGCGCTCGTCGCGTTCTCCGAGTCGGACAGGGAGGCGTTCCAGACGGTGTTCGAGCAACTCGTCGAGGTGTTCAGCGAACGCGAGAGCGTCCACCGCATCCTCCGCCGCGGGACGACCTTCGGGGCCTTCCTCGACGAGCTCGTCGCCGTCGTCGACGGCTGACGCTCAGCGGTCGAGCGCCGCCTCGAGGCCGCGCCGGACGGCCGGCCACTCGTGCGGCAGGATCGAGTAGACGACCGTGTCGCGCAGCGTTCCGTCCGGGCCGAACCGGTGGTTGCGCAGGATGCCGTCGCGCTTCGCGCCGAGCCGCTCGATCGCCGCGCGCGACTGGCGGTTGTGCCAGGCGGTCCGGAACTCGACCGCGATCGCCTCGCACGTGTCGAAGGCGTGGCCGAGCAGCAGGAGCTTGGCGGAGGTATTGACGCCGGTGCGCTGCACCGCCGGCGACAACCAGGTGTAGCCGACCTCGACGTGACGGTTCGGCTGGTCGATGCCGCAGAACGTCGTCATGCCGACGGCGCGCCCCTCGGCGATGACCGCCCACGGGTTCATCCGCCCGGCCGCCTGCTCGGCGAGGCGGTGCTCGATCTCCTCGGGGACGGATGCCGGCACCGCGGTGTACCACGCGTACTCCAGGCCCTCGCGGGCGGCCGTGAGCTCGTCCGCATGGGCGGGGGTGAGGGGTTCGAGCCGCACGCGCGCGTTCTCGAGGGAGACGGGTTCGACGAGATTCATCACGCGGCCGATCCTAGGCCGCTCGGGCTCGGCGGATGATGCCGAGCCCGAGCGCCGGTCAGATCGATGCGACGAGGGTGCGCGCGCCCCGCTCGAGGGCGTCGAGGCGCGCGGCGGCGTCGGCGGCGGAGTCGCCGCGCACGTCGAGGTACGCCTTCAGCTTCGGCTCGGTGCCACTCGGTCGCACGATCACGCGCGACCCGTCGGTGAGCCACAGTCGCAGCACGTCGCCGCTCGGTTCGCCGGGCGCGGCGCGGAGCAGATCCTCGATGCGATCGACCGCGACTGCGCCGACCGAGGTGGGCGGCGTCTGACGCAGCCCGGTCATGATCCGGCCGATGACGGAGAGGTCGTCGACGCGCACGGACACCTGCCCCGAGGCGAAGTGCCCGAACGTCTCGCTGAAGCTGTCGAGAAGGTCGCCGAGAGTGCGGCCCTCCTCCCTCGCCTCCGCCGCGAGGCCGAGCACGGCCACCGCCGCCGAGATGCCGTCCTTGTCCCGCACGGTCGCCGGGTTCACCAGGTAACCGAGCGCCTCCTCGAATCCGAACACGAGGTCGGGCGCGCGTGAGATCCACTTGAACCCGGTCAAGGTCGCGTGGAAGGCCAAGCCGTAGTGGGCGGCGACCGTCTCGAGCCCCGGCGAGGAGACGAGCGAGCAGGCCAGCGAGCCCGCGCTCGCCGAGCGCGCGGCGCGCCAGCCGAGGAGCAGGCCGACCTCGTTGCCGGTGAGCCGTCGCCACCCGTCGGCCGACGCGGCATCCGGAACCGCCACCGCGAGGCGATCGGCGTCGGGGTCGTTCGCGAGGATGAAATCGGCGCCGGCCGTGCGAGCGGTCTCGTAGGAGAGATCCATCGCGCCGGGTTCTTCGGGGTTGGGGAAGGCGACGGTGGGGAACCGGCCGTCGGGGTGTATCTGCGCGTCGACGACGGTCGGCAGCGGATACCCCGCGACCGTCAGGACGCGCCGGAGGGTCTCGTACCCGACCCCGTGCATCGCGGTGTAGACCCAGGGCATGCCCGCCGCACCGGCCGGGGCGGGGGAGACGAGCGCGGTCGCGGCGACGTACGCCTCGACCACCGACTCCTCGGCGATCTCGATGTCCTCGGAGCGGGGGATGCCGGCGAAGTCGCCGCGATCCGCGACCGCCTGGATGTGCGCGGCGATCTCCGCATCGGCGGGGGAGACGATCTGGGCGCCCTGGTCGGCGCCGCCCAGGTACACCTTGTAGCCGTTGTCGTCGGGCGGATTGTGGGATGCCGTCACCATGACGCCCGCCGAGGCGCCGAGGTGGCGGACGGCGAACGCGAGCACCGGGGTCGGGAGGAGCCGGGGCAGCAGGATGGCGCGGAGTCCCGCACCCGCGAAGATCTCGGCGCTGTCACGGGCGAACACGTCGGAGTTCCGGCGCCCGTCGTATCCGATGACGACCGAAGGGACGGCATCCGGCTCTCGCTCCCGCAGGTAGGCCGCGAAGCCCGCCGCCGCCTGACCGACGAGGACGCGGTTCATGCGGTTCGAGCCTGCCCCGAGCGCGCCGCGGAGCCCGGCGGTGCCGAACGCCAGGCGGGTGTCGAACCGGTCGTGGAGGTCTGCGGCTGCGGCGGCCTCGCCTGCCTCGGCCCGTTCGATCAGCTCGTCGAGCTCGGTGCGCGTGACGGGGTCCGGGTCCTGCGCCCGCCAGGCGCGGGCGGCATCCACGACGTTCACAGCGCGCCGATCACGCGTGCGAGGAGGTCGGAGATGACGGGCTCGGCCTCGCGGCCGGCGTCGATGACCTCCTGGTGGCTGAGCGGCGTCAGCTGGATGCCGGCCGCCATGTTGGTGATGAGCGAGAACCCGAGGATCTCCATGCCGGCCTGCCGGGCGGCGATCGCCTCGAGCGCCGTGGACATGCCGACGATGCCGCCGCCGATCGCCTTCGCCATGCGGACTTCGGCGGGGGTCTCGTAGTGCGGTCCGCGGAACTGGCAGTAGACGCCGTCGTCGAGTGACGGGTCGACCGTCCGGGCGACCTCGCGGAGGCGGGCCGAGTACAGGTCGGTGAGGTCGACGAAGGTCGCGCCCTCGAGGGGGGAGTCGGCGGTGAGGTTGATGTGGTCGCTGATGAGCACGGGCGTGCCGGGCTTCCAGCTGGGCTTGATGCCGCCGGCGCCGTTGGTCAGGACCATCGTCTTCGCGCCGGTCGCCGCCGCGGTGCGGACACTGTGGACGACACGGCGGACGCCGTGGCCCTCGTAGTAGTGCGTGCGCGCCCCGATCACGAGCACGCGTGTGCCGTTCTCGGTGAGGATGCTGCGGAGCGAGCCGACGTGCCCCTCGAGGGCCGGCTTGCTGAAGCCGGTGATGTCGGTGGCGGGGATGGTCGCAGTGGTCTCACCGAGGAGGTCGGCGGCCTTGCCCCAGCCGCTGCCGAGAGTGAGGGCGATGTCGTGCCGGTCGACCCCGGTCGTCCGGGCGATGTCGGCGGCGGCCTGGGCGGCCACCTCGAACGGGTCTGCAGCGGGGTCGTCGAGCGGATTGCGGTGATCGGACATGAGACCACTCTAGGAACCTCCGACACCACCGACCAGACGGCTCCGCCCGCCGCTCCGAGCCTGAGAGGATAGGGACCATGTCTTTGAGCTTCGAGCGGACCCAGAGCGTCGCGATCATCGGCGGCGGCCCCGGCGGATACGAGGCGGCGCTCGCCGCCGCACAGCTCGGCGCCGAGGTCACCCTCGTCGAGCGGGCGGGCGTCGGAGGGTCGGCCGTCATCACCGACGTGGTGCCGTCGAAGACCCTCATCGCCACGGCCGATGCGGCGGTCGCGATCCGCGGCGCATCCGATCTCGGCGTGCAGCTGTTCGCCCGCGGCGACAACGAGAAGCCGCTCAAGCCGGAGATCGCGATCAACCTGGGTGCGGTCAACCGTCGCCTGCTCTCGCTCGCCCGCCAGCAGTCCGACGACATGCGCGCCCAGCTGGTCGACGCCGGCGTCCGCATCATCGCCGGTCACGGCCGGCTCGAGGGGCCCCACGCCGTCGTCGTCTCGACGGGGCCCCGGGGCACCGATTTCGACCGCGTCGAAGCCGACACGCTGGTCGTCTCGGTCGGAGCCTCGCCACGCGAGCTCGACAGCGCCAAGCCCGACGGGGAGCGGATCCTCACCTGGACGCAGCTGTACAACATGTCCTCCCTCCCCGAACACCTCATCGTGGTCGGGTCGGGTGTCACGGGGGCCGAGTTCGCCGGCGCCTACATGAACCTGGGCGCGAAGGTCACGCTGATCTCCAGCCGCGATCAGGTCCTCCCCGGTGAGGATTCCGACGCGGCCGCCGTCATCGAGAAGGTCTTCACCCGTGGGGGCATGACGGTGCTGTCGAAGTCGCGCGCCGAAAAGGTCGAGCGCACGGCCGACGGTGTCGTCGCGACTCTGTCCGACGGCCGCACCGTCGAGGGCAGCCACTGCCTCATGGCCGTCGGGTCGATCCCCAACACGGCCGGGCTCGGCCTCGCCGAAGCCGGCATCCAGTTGACCGACTCCGGTCACATCCAGGTCAACCGCGTGGCACGGACCTCGGTGCCGAACATCTACGCCGCCGGCGACTGCACCACGTTCCTGCCCCTCGCCTCGGTGGCCTCGATGCAGGGCCGCATGGCGGTGTTCCACGCCCTCGGCGACACCGTCATCCCGCTCGAACGGCACCGCGTGACGGCGAACATCTTCACGGCGCCCGAGATCGCGACCGTCGGCACGCAGGCGAGTGAGATCGAGTCGGGCGCCGTCAACGGCACGGTCCACAAGCTCCCGCTGGCCGCGAACGCCCGCGCCAAGATGATGGGCGTCAAGGACGGCTTCGTGAAGATCATCGCCCGAGAGGGATCGGGCACGGTCATCGGCGGGGTCATCGTGGCGCCGCGCGCCTCGGAGCTGATCTACCCGATCGCGATCGCCGTCGAGCGTCGCCTCACGGTCGACCAGCTGTCCCGCGTGTTCGCGGTGTTCCCCTCGCTCACCGGCAGCATCACCGACGCGACGCGTGCGATGCACCAGGTCGGTCGCGAAGAGGACACCTACAGCTGAGTGACACTCCGGATGCCGCGCGCTGCGGCATCCGGTCGATCGGCCTGCACGGGTGCGCGATCCGAGGGATCGCGGGCGTCAGGAGATCGTGAGCAGCTGGTGGCCCGCGGCCACCGTGGTGCCGGGAGTCGCGTTGATCGCGCCGACGACGCCGTCCTTGTGCGCCTGGATCGGCTGCTCCATCTTCATCGCCTCGAGCACGACCACGAGGTCGCCCTTGACGACCTGCTGCCCCTCCTCGACGGCGATCTTCACGATGGTCGCCTGCATCGGGGAGGCCACGGAGTCGCCGCTGGCGCCGGCCATGGCGGTCGAGGCGTGCGAGCGCCGCGACGGCGGCACGGCCGCGGGCCGGCCGGCAGCGACGGGCGACTGCGCGATGCGGTCGGGAAGGCTCACCTCGAGCCGCTTGCCCGAGACCTCGACGACGACCGTGTGGCGCGCTTCGGGCTCGGCCTGGAGGCCGCCCTCGCCGTCCCAGGCGGGGATGTCGTTGTCGAACTCGGTCTCGATCCAGCGGGTGAAGACGCCGAACCGCCCGTCCGGGGCGGTGAAAGCGGGGTCGCGGACGACCTTCCGGTGGAAGGGGAGGACGGTCGGCATGCCGGCGACCTCGAACTCGTCGAGGGCGCGCCGTGAGCGCTCAAGCGCCTCTTCCCGGCTGCGCCCGGTGACGATGAGCTTGCCGAGCAGCGAGTCGAACGCGCCCGACACGCTGTCTCCAGCGGTGACACCCGAGTCGAGGCGGACACCCGGTCCGCCGAAGGTCTTGAACACGTGGATGCTGCCGGGGGCGGGCAGGAAGCCGCGGCCCGGGTCCTCGCCGTTGATGCGGAACTCGATCGAGTGCCCGACGGGAGCCGGGTCGTCGTAGTCGAGCACGCCGCCCTCGGCGAGGCGGAACTGCTCGCGGACGAGGTCGATGCCGGTGACCTCTTCGGAGACCGGGTGCTCGACCTGGAGGCGGGTGTTGACCTCGAGGAAGGAGATGGTGCCATCGGCGCCGATGAGGAACTCGCACGTGCCCGCGCCGACGTACCCGACCTCTTTGAGGATCGCCTTCGACGATTCGTAGAGGATCGTGTTCTGAGCGCCCGTGAGGAAGGGCGCCGGCGCCTCTTCGACGAGCTTCTGGTGGCGACGCTGCAGCGAGCAGTCACGGGTCGAGACGACGACGACGTTGCCCTCGGCGTCCGCGAGGCACTGCGTCTCGACGTGGCGCGGCTTGTCGAGGTACTTCTCGACGAAGCACTCGCCGCGGCCGAAGGCCGCGATGGCTTCACGGGTCGCAGACTCGAACGCCTCCTCGACCTCGTCGAGTTCGCGCGCGACCTTCAGGCCGCGGCCGCCGCCGCCGTAGGCGGCCTTGATCGCGATCGGCAGGCCGAACTCCCGGGCGAAGGCGATGACCTCGTCGGCGCCGTTCACCGGGCCAGGCGTTCCCGGTGCCAGCGGCGCCCCGACCTTCTCGGCGACGTGACGGGCGGTCACCTTGTCGCCGAGCGCTTCGATGGCCTCGGGGGAGGGGCCGATCCAGGTGAGACCGGCACCGATCACCGCGCGGGCGAACTCGGCGTTCTCCGCGAGGAACCCGTAGCCGGGATGCAGCGCGTCGGCGCCGGAGCGCCGCGCGACGGACAGGATCTTCTCGATCGACAGGTAGGTGTCGGCGCTCGTCGACCCGTTCAGCGCATAGGCCTCATCGGCGAGGCGCACGTGCATCGCATCGCGGTCCTGGTCGGCGTAGACGGCGACCGACAGCTTTCCGGAGTCGCGGGCGGCACGCGCAATGCGCACGGCGATCTCGCCACGATTGGCGATCAGCACCTTGGAGATCCGAGTGTTCACGCTCTCAGGCATGGGTTCGAGCCTACCCAGGTCGGGGGGCGTCCCTTTGGACAACTCGCACAAGATCATCCCGAGATCGTCTGGGACAGTCTACGAAGCGCGGCGCTCCTCAGTGCTGGTCGGTGAGGTTCCAGAGGTCGGTCCACGTGACACCGAGTTCCCGCACGAGGCGGCGGACGGTCGTGAGGGACATCCCGACGACCGTCGACGGCTCGCCCTCGACGCGTGCGATGAACGCACCTCCCAGGCTGTCGATCGTGAACGCACCGGCGACGAGGAGCGGCTCGCCGGTGGCGACGTAGGCGTCGATCTCCTCGTCGGTGATGTCGTCGACGAAGGTGACCGAGGCCGCCGCCACGGCGTGCGCCTCGACCGGCTCGCGGCCGGGAGCGACCCGGAACACGCTGTGACCGGAGTGGAGCACTCCGGTCCGGCCGCGCATGGCCTGCCAGCGTGCGCGGGCGACCGCGGCCTCGTACGGCTTGCCGAGGATCTCGCCGTCGAGCTCGAACATCGAGTCCCCGCCGACGACGAGGCCGTCGAACCTCTCGGCCGCGAGTTCCTCCGCGACGTCGGCGGCCTTCCGTCGAGCGAGGAGGAGGACGTGCTCCTCGGGAGACAGGGTGCGCCCGGATGCCGACTCGGTCGCCGCGATGACGGCCTCCTCATCGACCTGCGGTGCACGGGTGAGCGGCTCGATGCCGACCTGGCGCATCAGCATGAGTCGGGCGGGGGAGGTGGAGGCCAGGCACACGCGCATGCGGCCACGCTACCGGGCGCGGTGCGCTCGCGAGGGTGTGACAGCATCGGAGGATGAACCCCGGAGACCTGCTCGACCTCGACATCACCGCCGTCGCCCACGGCGGCGTGTTCGTGGCCCGCCACGAGAACCGGGTCGTCTTCGTCCCCGACACCCTTCCGGGCGAGCGCGTGCGCGTGCGGCTCACCGACACGCGCAAGGCGTCGTTCTGGCGCGGCGACGTCGTCGAGGTCCTCGACGCCTCGCCGCACCGCAGGCCGCACATCTGGGCGGCCGCCGACCTCGCCACCGCCCCGGAGGATCGTCCCGGCGGCGCCGACTTCGGTCACATCGCTCTCGCGCACCAGCGCGCGCTCAAGACCGAGGTCGTCCGTGACGCCCTGCAGCGGTTCGCCCACCTCGAGGTGCCGGTGAGCATGGAGGCGCCGGTCGCATCGGCATCCGATCCTTCCGCCGCCGAGAGCACCGGCTGGCGCACGCGGGTCAGCCTTCATGTCGACGCCGACGGTCACATCGGGCCCTTCGCCGCCCGGAGCCACCGCGTCATCCCGGTCGACGACCACCCGCTCGCCTCTCCAGCGATCGCCGAGGCCGCAGCCCGTCGTCGCTCGGCCGCCCCCGGTCGCCTCGACTTCGTCGAGCCGGCCGACGGTCGCGTCCGCATCATCCCGCGCGCCGACGTGCCCGGATCCCGCCGTACCGCGATCGACCCTTCGGCTCGCGAGACGATCATCGAATCGGCCGCGGGACGCGACTTTCAGGTCGACGCGGGAGGCTTCTGGCAGGTCCACCGCTCCGCCGCGTCTACCCTTCACGCCGCGGTCGCCGCCGCGGTGGACGGCGCTGTCGATCCGGATGCCGCGCACCTCGACCTCTACGGCGGTGTGGGCCTGCTCGCCGCCGCCGTCGCGAGCGCCGGCGGCGCGGGAACGCGGATCACCTCGGTGGAGTCCGACCCCCGGGCCACCGAGCACGCCGGGGAGAACCTCGCCGAGTGGATCGGCGCACGGGCGGAGACGGGACGCGTCGACCGCTGGCTCGCCGGCCTCGACACCGAGGCGTCCGCGCCGCAGCGCGAGCGCCTCTCCCGAGGCGTCGTCGTCCTCGATCCTCCCCGCGCCGGAGCCGGCCGTGACGTCGTGGAGCGCCTGGCGGCGATCGGGCCCGCCCGTATCGTCTACGTCGCCTGCGATCCGGTGGCGCTCGCTCGCGACCTCGGGACCTTCGCATCGCTCGGCTACACGACGCCGTCGGTCCGCGCGTTCGATCTTTTCCCGCACTCGCACCACGTGGAGGCCGTGGCGGTCCTGTCGAGGTGACGGTGGTGGATAGTCTGTCCGCATGACCCGGGTGGCACTCATCGACGATCACGAGTCCGTGCGGCTCGGGCTCGAAGCCGCCTTCCTGCGCACCGAGGGCGCGACCGTCGTCTTCTCGGGGGAGAGCGTCGCGGCGTATCTCGACTGGCGCGTGTTCGCCCAGGCCCAGCCGGCCGACGTGGTGGTCCTCGACCTCACCCTCGGCGACGGCTCGACGGTGACCGAGAACGTCACCCGCGTCGTGCACGACGGTTCGCCCGTCATCATCCACAGCGTGGCCGACCGGGCCGCGGCCGTGCGCGAGGCGTTCGTCGCGGGCGCATCGGGCGTCGTCAGCAAGGCCTCCCGCATCGGCGACGTCATCGCAGCCATCGACACCGTGGCACGGGGCGAGAGTCTCGACAACGTCGAGTGGGCCTCGGCGATCGACGGCGACCGCGCCTTCGCCGACGCCCAGCTGTCCGTGCGCGAGCGCGAGGTGCTCCGCCTGTATGCCGCCGGCCTGCCGCTCAAGGCCGTGGCAGAGCGGCTCGGCGTCGCCTACTCGACCGCGAAGGAGAACATCACGCGCGTGCGGGTCAAGTACGTGGAAGTGGGGCGGCCGGCACCGACCAAGGTCGATCTGCTGCGGCGCGCCATGGAGGACGGGCTCGTCGCCGAGGGCAATGGAGGTCGACGTGAGCGCTGATCCGGTCGCCGTGCCTTTCGGTGTTCCGCCCGACGCCACCGTCTTCACCCGTGCCCGGATCGAACGCATCCTCGGCCTCGTCGTCGGCGTCGGCTCCATCGCCATGGGAGCCCAGGCGTTCGCCAATGCGCTGACCTCCGATCAGGAGCCGCCGCTGTGGCGGATCGCCCTGGTCGTCATCGTTTTCGTCCCGCTCGCGCTCATGATCCTCGCCGGAGTGACGGGTTTCCTCGTCCGCATCTTCGCGGGTGCGTTCGCGGTCGCCCTTCCCGTCGCGCTCATCCTCTGGCCGGTCGCGACCGTGGGGCGAGCGGCGCTCTCCTCGCCCGAACCCTGGATCTGGTACCTGCTCAACGTCGCGATCGTCGCCTCGGTGCTGGTCTTCCCCCTCGTCCTGCAGTGCGCGTGGGCGGTGGGCATCCCGCTGCTCTACGGCGTCGCCCGGATGATCCAGGTGGGCGGTGGACCGGATGCCGCGCTGAAGATCAGCCGGGACGTGGTCTTCGCGGTCATCCTCGCCGTCGTGATGATCCTCGTGGCCTACATGCTGCGCCGGCTCGCCGCCGACCTCGACCACTCGCGCGAGGCCGCGGTGAGCTCGTACGCGACGGCGGCTGCTGCGGCGGCCGCAGAGCAGGAGCGCGTGTCCGTGGCGGCGCTCATGCACGACAGCGTCCTGGCCGCGCTGATCGCCGTCGAGCGCGCCGACACTCCCCGTGAGCACGACCTGGCGGTGGCGATGTCGCGGGAGGCGCTGACCCGGCTCGCGAATGCCGACCGGGATGCCGAAGAGGGCCCGGACGCCCCCGTCGAGGCGGAGTTCCTCGTGGAGGGGATCCGAGACACGGGAAGCGCGCACGGGGTCGACATCCCGATCCGCACCGCGATCGCCCCGCGCACCGCTCCGCTTCCCGGGCGGGTCGCGCGGGCGCTCGTCCTCGCTGCTGCGCAGGCCATCGTGAACGCCCTCGAGCATGCCTACGGCGTGGGCATCCGCGCCGAGGTCGCCGTCGACGACCTGCGCGTCATCGTCCGCATCTCCGACGAGGGCGAGGGGTTCGACGCCCGCAATGTCGCCGTCGACCGCCTCGGCATCCGGGGCTCCATCGTGGCGCGGGTCGCGGCGGTGGGCGGCCAGGCATCGGTGAAGAGCTCCAGCAGGGGCACGGTGGTCGAACTGCGTTGGGAGCGGAGCCGATGAGCGGACGCGTGCACACGGGACTCACGGTCCTCGGACTGGTCTTCACCGCGTACCTCGCGGCAGCGGGTCTTTTCTGGACCTCGCCGGTCGAGCAGCCGCCCGTCTTCTTCGCGGCTCTCGTGTTCTACCTCGCCGTCACATGGCTGTGCGTGCTGTGGGATGCCGGGCGGCGTCCGCCGGGCGGCGAGGAGATCCTCCGCCGCGATCGCCCGCTCCCGCTCTGGGCCGGCGCGCTCGCGCTCATCGCGACGGTCGCCGTCCCTTCCGCCACCTGGTACGCGGTCGGGCCCGCCGCCCTTACCGACAGCTTCGCCACGTGGACGCTCGGCGGAGTCGGCGCTCTCCTCACGATCGTGATGGTGCGGCGTCGTCCTGTGATCGCCTGGATCGGGGTCATCGCCCTTGCCGTCACCGCGACGGCATGGATCGGTGTCATCAAAGCTCTCACCGTCGGTGTCGTCGGGGCGGCCGTCTGGGTCGTCACGGCGCAACTGCTCAGCGCCCTCGTCGATCGAGCCGGCGTCGACCAGGCCGAGCTCGCGGCGATCCAGCGGCGCTCGTCGGAATGGCTCGCGACGCAGGAGGGGCGGCGACGTGAGCGGCGCGTCCGCGTGCAGCACGCCCTCGAGGTCGCGGGGCCCGTGCTCACTCGCACGATCGAGAAGGAGGGTCGTCTCGACGACACCGAGCGCCAGCGCGCGCGCCTCGCTGAGGGTGCGCTCCGGGACGAGCTCCGGGGACCTCGCCTTCTGGACGAATCCGTCCGAGCGCGGCTCCACGAAGCGCGCAGCCGCGGCAGCATCGTGACGGTCCTCGACGAGGGCGGGCTCGACGGGGCCAGTGGCGATGCGCTCGACAGCATCCGCGCCGACCTCGCGAACGTGCTCGAAGGCGCCGAGTCCGATCGGATCTACATCCGCACGTCACCGCACGAGAGCGTCGCCGTGACCGTTGTCGGCCGGTCGCGGTCCGAGGAAGACCCCGACGGCGAGGAGGTCGTCGACCTGTGGCGCGAGATCTCGCATCCCCTGGGCGAAGGGCCCGAGGGGGAAGAGGAAGGCGAGGGGCGGCGAAGCCGCCCGCCCCTCGCCTAGCGAGCGGTTACCCGAAAACCGACTCGCATGGCCCATCCGCGTTCTGAGGGATACGGATGAGCCGAACGCAGAAGCGTTCCAGCGGTATAAGTCTCGCCGCCGCGCCACCCGCTGTCTGTAGGTACTTTGGGGGACAAAATCGTCGGCCTCGAGGGCATCAGCCCGAAAAGCGCCCCCAGGGCACATCCCGGCGCAGCGGCGAGCGAAGACCTCGAGCCGAGGCGTGCCACGCAGACGAAGAGGTCTCGGGTGCGAGCGCGCCCGACGCTTCCTGGACGTACGACTCCGTGACCACGGCGACGACGGCGGCCAGCTCTTCGGGGGTCGGGGTCCCCCGGAGCACGTCGACCCGGACGGGCGCGACGTCGACGGCATCCGACTCGGTCACAGCGGGATGTTCCCGTGCTTCTTCGCCGGCAGGGTCGAGCGCTTGCCCCGAAGGGCGCGGAGCGCCTTCGCGACTGCCACGCGCGTCGCGGCCGGCTCGATGATGCCATCGAGCTCCCCGCGCTCGGCGGCGAGGAAGGGCGACGCCACGTTGTAGGTGTACTCGTTGGCGAGACGCGTGCGCACGGCGGCGACGTCCTCGCCCGCCTCCTCGGCGCGCTTGATCTCACCCCGGTAGAGGATGTTGACGGCGCCCTGTCCGCCCATCACGGCGATCTCGGCGGTCGGCCAGGCGAGGTTGATGTCGGCGCCGAGCTGCTTCGAGCCCATCACGATGTACGCGCCGCCGTAGGCCTTGCGGAGGATGACGGTCACGAGGGGGACGGTCGCCTCGGCGTAGGCGTACAGGAGCTTCGCACCGCGACGGATCACGCCGGTCCATTCCTGATCGGTGCCGGGAAGGTACCCGGGCACGTCGACGAGGGTGAGGATCGGAACGGAGAACGCGTCGCAGAACCGCACGAAGCGGCTGGCCTTCTCGCCCGCGTCGATGTTCAGCGTGCCGGCCATCTGCTTGGGCTGGTTCGCGATGATGCCGACCGTGCGGCCCTCGATGCGGCCGAAGCCGATGACGATGTTCGGGGCGAACAGCGGCTGCACCTCGAGGAAGTCGCCCTCGTCCACGATGTGGCCGATGACGTCGTGGATGTCGTAGGGCTGGTTGGGCGAATCGGGGATGACCGTATTGAGCGTGCGATCGCTGTCGGTCGTCTCGAACTCGAATGCGCTCTCGTACGTCGGAGCGTCGGACATGTTGTTGTCCGGGAGGAAGCCGATGAGCGTCCGGGCGTAGTCGATCGCATCGTCCTCGTCTTCGGCGAGGTAGTGGGCGACGCCCGATCGGGTGTTGTGCGTGTACGCGCCGCCGAGTTCGTCCATGCCGACGTCCTCGCCCGTGACGGTCTTGATGACGTCGGGGCCGGTGACGAACATCTGGCTGGTCTTGTCGACCATGATGACGAAGTCGGTGAGGGCGGGGGAGTACACGGCGCCGCCGGCTGCCGGGCCCATGATGAGGGAGATCTGGGGGATCACACCGGATGCCGCGGTGTTGAGGCGGAAGATCTCGCCGTACTTGCCGAGAGCGACGACGCCCTCCTGGATGCGGGCGCCGCCCGAGTCGAGGATGCCGATGATCGGGATGCCGCCGCGCAGCGCGTGCTCCATCACCTTGATGATCTTCTCGCCCGCCACTTCACCGAGCGAGCCGCCGAAGGTCGTGAAGTCCTGGGAGTACACGGCGACGGTGCGCCCGTGGATCGTGCCCGTTCCGGTCACGACGGAGTCGCCGTAGGGACGCGAGCGGTCCATGCCGAACGCCGTCGTCCGGTGCCGGACATACTCGTCGAGTTCGACGAAGGAGCCGGGGTCGAGCAGCAGCTCGATCCGCTGACGCGCGGTCAGCTTCCCCTTCTTGCTCTGCTTCTCGCGCGCGATGCTCTCGGCGGAGACGACGGCTTCTTCATAGCGTGCACGCAGGTCGGCGATCTTGCCGGCGGTCGTGGACAGGTCGGGCTGATCGGTCACGCGTTCCACCCTAGCGAGCGGCACCCCACGATCGTTGGACACACGCGACAACCAGTGCGCCGATCCGCTGTGGCATCCCTCCTGCGCTGCTCTCATCCGGGGCATCGCCGCGGCGTAGGGTGGCGGGATGTCGCACTCCGAGCACGGTTACCCCCTCGCCGCCGAGATCAGCCCCCGCCTGCACGTGGTCGACTCGGTCGACTCCACCAACGCGAAGCTTCTCCGCGATGTGGTCGGCGAGCCCGATGGCCACCCCCACCTGGCGGTCGTCGTCACCCGCGACCAGACCGCCGGCCGCGGACGCCTCGACCGCGAGTGGACGACACCGCCGGGAACCGCGCTCGCCGTCTCGACACTTCTGCGCGTGGGCGCCGTGCCGACGGCCGCGCGGGGATGGATACCGCTCGTCGCCGGAGCCGCCATGACCTCCGCCGTCGCCGCCCAGCTGAGCGGGAAGGATGTCGCGCTGAAGTGGCCCAACGACGTCCTCGTCGGCGGCCTCAAGATCAGCGGCATCCTCGCCGAGGTCTCGCCCGCAGACCCGCAGGCGGTCGTCGTCGGAGCCGGGGTCAACACGAAGATGACGGCGTCGCAGCTGCCCGTGCCGACGGCGACGTCCTTCGCGGCGCTCGGAGCCGAGGTCGACGAGGACCGTCTGCTCGCCGACTACCTGGCGGCGCTCCGCGACGGCGTCGCCGCGCTCGCCGTGGGCGGCGCCGGGTTCGACGAGCTGCGGGAGCGCGTCGCCGCGGCCTGCGCGACGGTGGGCGCTGAGGTGTCCGTCTCTCTTCCGGGCGGCACGACCCTCCTGGGCCGCGCCGCGCGCCTCGATGGCGACGGCCGACTCATCGTCGTCGCGGGCGGTGCGGAGCACGCCGTCGCCGCGGGCGACGTCGTGCACGTCCGCTGACACGCCCGACCGAACGCGCCTCGTGTCGGCCGGGCGCGTCATGATGAGAGGGTGACCCAGCCGACCGCGTATTCCGGGCGTCCACGCACTCCCGCACCCGGGAGCACGTCGCCCGAGATGGTTGTGGCGCGTCTGCGCCGGCACGCCCGACGCATGCTCTGGCCGGCCCTCGTGCTCATCGCCGTCGCCGGCGCCGTCGGATACTTCACGGGCAACCTGCCGGCCCCTCTCGAGGACTGGATGCTGTGGGCCGCCGCGGGGGGCGTCGTCCTGCTCCTCGTCGTCCTGCCCTACCTCCGCTGGCTCTCGCACACGTACACCGTGACGACACGACGCGTGATCGAGCGGGCCGGCTTCGTCAGCCGTGGACGCACCGACGTGTCGCACCAGCGCGGGTACACGATCTCCGAGCGGAGAGGCCCGCTGCAACGTCTGTGGGGGAGCGGAACGCTGTCGCTCGCGAACGGCGTCGACGCGCCGATGCGGCTCGTCGACATCCCCTCGGTGCGGCTCGTCCACGAGACGCTCGCCGACCAGATCGAGGTCAGCCAGATCCTCGCCCACCGCGATTCGCACAGCATTCCGGTCGCCCGCTCCGACGGATGACGGACTCGCGCCCCCGGTACGCGAAGATGGAGCCGACGGAGGGAGCACGATGGCACTGCAGGTGGGAATCGTCGGCGGAGGACAGCTGGCTCGGATGATGATCGCGCCGGCCGTCGAGCTCGGCCTCGACGTGCGGGTGCTGGCCGAGGAGCCGGGCATGTCCGCAGGACTGGCCGCGACCGCCGTGGGCGACTATCGCGACCTCGAGACGGTCCTCGCCTTCGCCGAGGGACTCGATGCCGTCACGTTCGATCACGAGCACGTGCCCCAGGACGTCCTCCGCGGACTCGTCGCCGCGGGGGTGCAGGTCCATCCCGGACCCGATGCCCTCCTCTACGCGCAGGACAAGCTGAAGATGCGTGCCCGGCTCGCCGAGCTCGGCATGCCCCAGCCCGAGTGGGCCGCCGTCGCGACGGCCGCGGAGCTCGACGACTTCCTCGCCGACCACGGGGGTCGCGCGGTCGTGAAGACGCCCCGCGGCGGCTACGACGGCAAGGGCGTGCGCGTGGTGTCGTCGTCGTCCGAGGCTGCGGAGTGGTTGGACGGACTGGCCGCCGGTGATGCGCTCCTTGTCGAGGAGCTCGTCGATTTCGCGCGCGAACTCGCGCAGCAGGTCGCTCGACGGCCCTCGGGAGAGGTCGTCGTCTATCCGGTCGTCGAGACGGTGCAGCGCGATGGTGTCTGCGCGGAGGCCATCGCCCCCGCCCCGCACGCCGCCGGACGGCTGGCCGATGTCGCCGCCGACATCGCGGAGACGATCGCCACCGGTCTCGGCGTCACCGGGATGCTCGCCGTGGAGCTGTTCGAGACCGCCGACGAGCGCCTGCTCGTCAACGAGCTCGCGATGCGACCGCACAACAGCGGGCACTGGACGCAGGACGGTTCCGTCACGAGCCAGTTCGAGCAGCACCTTCGGGCGGTGCTCGATCTGCCGCTCGGTGACACCGCGCTCCGCGAACCGTGGGCCGTGATGGTCAACATCCTCGGCGGGCCGGTGACCGATTCGCTTGCCGACCGCATGCCCGCCGCGTTTCAGGCGCATCCCTCCGCCAAGGTGCACACCTACGGCAAGGCGCCCCGCCCGGGCCGGAAGGTCGGGCACGTCACCGTGGCCGGCGACGACCTGGACGACGTCTGCTATCAGGCCCGTGCTGCGGCGGCGTTCTTCGGCGATTGACCCGTGCCGCTCCGGTGATCTCCAGGCGCGCGGCCTACCCTGGTCGAGTGAACCGCCCGCTGCACTCCTCCTCGTCCCCGCTCGTGGGCGTCGTCATGGGATCCGATTCCGACTGGCGCGTGATGAGCGACGCCTCCCAGGTGCTCACCGATTTCGGCGTCGCGCATGAGGTCGAGGTCGTCTCCGCCCACCGGACCCCCGACAAGCTGCTGCGCTACGGGCGCGGGGCGCGCGACCGGGGGCTGCGGGCGATCATCGCCGGTGCCGGCGGGGCGGCGCACCTGCCGGGCATGCTCGCCTCCGTCACGACCCTTCCCGTGATCGGCGTCCCCGTGCAGCTCGCGACGCTCGACGGGCTCGACTCCCTCCTCAGCATCGTCCAGATGCCCGCCGGGATCCCGGTGGCGACCGTGTCGATCAACGGCGCGAAGAACGCCGGACTGCTGGCCGCGCGCCTCCTCGGTGCCACGGATGCCGACGTCGCGGCCCGCCTCGAGGCGTACGCCGCCGATCTCGAGACGCAGGTCGAAGAGAAGAACCGTCGACTGAAAGACTCCCTGTGAGGTTCCGCGCGTGAGTGTCGCCAGTCCGCCGCGCCCGTCGCCCTCGGCATCCCGCCCCCTGCTCGAGGAGCGGCCTCTCCGCAACCCGGATGCCTCATCGGTGTCCGTGATGTCCCGTCGAGCCTGGTGGCTCGTCGGCGCGAACTTCCTCATCCCCGGCTCGGCGCAGGTGCTCGCCGGAAACCGACGACTCGGCCGGGTGGGGATCGTGGCCACGCTGGTCATGTGGACGCTCATCGTGATCAGCGTCGTGGCCGCGCTCGTGTGGCGCACCGGGCTGACAGCGATCCTCACATCGTGGTGGGTGCTCACGGCGGCCCAGGTTCTCCTGTGGGTGTACGCCGTGCTCTGGATCGTGCTGGCCGTCGACACGCTGCGTATCGCGCGACTGGGCCGTGTTCCCGCACGGACGGGTGTCGCGGTGACGGCGGCGGCGCTCGTGCTGGCCCTCGTGCCGAGCGCGGGAGCTGCGTACGCCGCGCAGTCGGTCGTCGCCCCGCTGCGGTCGGGCCTCGCGATCTTCGCGTCGGGGCCGAGCGTGCAGCCCTCCGACGGTCATTACAACTTCCTGCTCCTCGGCGCCGACAGCGGCGAGGGCCGGGATTCGATGCGGTTCGACAGCATCTCCGTCGTCTCCGTCAACGCGGACAGCGGCGCCGTGACCATCTTCGGCATCCCCCGCGATCTCCGGCACACCAACTTCTCCGCCGGTCCCATGCAGGACCTCTATCCCGACGGGTTCGAAGGCCACGTGTCGCCGTCGTGCGGCTGGGGTTCGGGGATCAACCAGCTGACGAACGCCGTGGAAAGCTGCCGGGAGGACCGCGGCGAGGGACTGTACCCCGACGCCGCCGCGCAGAACTCGACACCGGCCGTCGAAGCGACGAAGGATGCCGCGGAGGCGATCCTCGGCATCGACATCCCGTACCACGTCTTCATCGACATGCACGGGTTCGCCGACCTCGTCGACGCCCTCGGCGGCGTCGACATCACCGTCAAGGAACGTCTTCCGGAAGGCCCCGGCCCCCGCTTCAAGAACCAGCCGGTGGAGGACTGGGCCACCGGGTGGATCGAAGAGGGCCGGCAGACGATGGATGGAAAGACCGCGCAGTGGTACGCCCGGTCGCGCTACACCACGAGCGACTTCGACCGGATGCGCCGCCAGCGGGAGCTGCAGACCGCGATCCTGTCGCAGGCGACTCCCACGACCGTCCTCGCCCGATTCAGTGACATCGTGGCTGCGGGTAAGAACCTCGTCCAGACCGACATCCCCGACTCGCTCCTGCCGTTCCTGGTCGACCTCGCCGTCAAGGCCAAGGAGCAGAAGGTGCAGACGCTCGAGATCACGCTGGAGGGCGCCGGCATCAACCCCGACGACCCGACCGACGCGGAGTGGGCGAGCGTCCGGGAACAGGCGGACGCGCTCCTGCATCCGGTCACTCCCACCCCGACACCGGCTCCGTGAGGGCCGTACTGGAGTCCCGATGACGACGACCCTCCGTGTGCTGATCGAGCAGCCGACACCTCTCAGCGACGCCGACTCGACGCAGGCCGCACGCGACGTGGCGCTCGCGCTCGCCGCGACCACGCCGCGAGGGTGCGAGGTGCGCGCGATCGCCCCGAGCGACGCCGATGCCGATCTGGCCGGGGCCATGCCGTCGCTCGCCGGGGTCGACCGCCTGGCGATGCCGGGCGCCGCGGTCGCGACGCTCTGGCGGCTGGGCGCGCGGGGAGGTGCGGGGGAGGGGCTCATCCACTCCCCATCCCTCGCCGCGCCGCTCGTCCGGCACGATCGCGTGCACGAACACGATCAGACGGTCGTGACGCTGTGGGATCTGCGGCCCTGGGAGACCCCGGATGAGCTTCCCCGGGCTGCGGTCGCATGGGCGCGAGCCATGCTCAAGCGCGCCGTCCGACACGCCGACGCCGTCGTGGTCCCCACGCACTCCCTGGCGCGGCGGCTCAGCGAGATCGCTCCGCTGGGCGATCGCGTCCGCGTCGTGTCGGGCGCACCCGCCTCGTCGTTCCGGGTTCCGTCCGACGAGATCGGTCGCCGACGGGACCTGACCCTGCCCGAGGGGTACCTCCTCGCGAGCGGGTCGAGTGCACCGTCGGCCAATCTGCGGGCGGCTTTCGAGGCGATCGCGGCGACCGGCCGCGACACCGCGGTGGTCGTGCTCGACGCGCCCGACGGCGATGAACCGGCGATCGTCGAGCTCGCTTCGGCGGCGGGCCTCCCCGAGCGACGGCTGCACATCAGGGGGCGGTTGGATGCGCCCGACCGCGCTGCCGTCTTCGCGGGCGCCGTCGCATTCATCGCCGCCGCAGAGGGTGGGGACTACCCATGGCGGGTGCTCGACGCGCTCCGCGTCGGCGTGCCGGTGGTTGGCGCCGACAGCGAGACCCACCGGGAGATCCTTCTCGACGGCGCGGTCCTGACCGTTCCCGGTGATCCGGCGGCCCTTGCCGCCGGAATCGACGACACGCTCTCGTCGACCGAGGCGGTCGAGCGTTTGTCCGTGCTGGCCACCGACCGGGGTCGTGCGTTCACCTGGGCGGGCGCGGCGGAGCGGATCTGGCAGCTGCACGCGGAGTTGTGAGTCGTCGTCACGCCGCGTGTCGATCGAACGAACTTCAGTCTCGGCTGGTATCTGGGCGCGACTTCCGTAACACTGATCACATGCGTCACACTCCGACCGTCCGGCGAGCCTGGCTCGACCGGCCTTCGGCGATGGCGCTCGTCATCGTCCTCGCCGCCGCCCTTCTCGCCGCGATCGTGCCCGCGGCGCCGGCTCGAGCAGCGGCCCTGCCGTCCTCGATTCTCGACGGCGGCACGATCATCAGCGACGAGGCGTTCTTCGACTCCGACTCGATGACGGCCCCGCAGGTGCAGAAGTTCCTCGAACAGCGCGTGCCCACCTGTAAAGCGACGACCGGCCCCGCCTGCCTGCGCAACTTCGTGGCAGATCTGCCGGCGAAGGTGGGGGACACCTACTGCAACGCCATCCCCGCGAAGCGCGGTGCGTCGGCTGCGGACATCGTGGTCACGATCAGCCGCGCCTGCGGGTTGAACCCGCAGGTTGTTCTCGTCATGCTGCAGAAAGAGCAGGGCCTGATTACCGCGACGAAGCCGGCGGAGTGGGCTTACCGCGCCGCGATGGGCATGAACTGCCCTGACACGGCCCCATGCTCGGCTGCGTCGGCAGGATTCGTGAACCAGGTCTACCTGGGTGTCCGGCAGCAGCAGGTCTACGCCTCCCACCCCACGCGCTACAACTACCGTGCCGGCCAGGTCAACACGATCAAGTGGCATCCGAACAGCGCGTGCGGCACGTCGCGGGTCTACATCGCCAATCAGGCGACCGCCAACTTGTACATCTACACGCCGTACCGGCCCAACGTCGCCGCGCTCGCGGCCGGCTATGCCACGGGTGACGCGTGCTCGAGCTACGGCAATCGCAACTTCTACAACTACTACGTGCAGTGGTTCGCACCGGGGGCTTCGCCGTCGAAGGGCGCACCGGCGCTCGTCTCCGCCTGCACCGTTCCCGCATCGGCCGACATCGCCACCGCGTCGGGCACCGTTTCGCTCGCGAGCGCGACGACGGCACGGAAAGCACCGACGACGACATGCGGCACCGGTGCGACGGCGCTGACGAAGGGTGCGAAGGTCACCCTCACCGGGTCCTACGGGTCTTGGCGCCGGGTGAAGGTCGGGTCCGCGACGTCATGGCTCCCGTCTTCCGCTCTCTCGTCCGGCAGCCCGGCCGGTGGCAACGTCTGCGCCGTCCCCGCGGAGTCGAGCGTGGCCAAGGCCGGTGGCAAGGTGACTGTCACGGGCGCATCGACTTTGAATGCGCGCAAGGCGCCGACGACGGCCTGCACGACGGGACGTCTCAGCCTCGCCGAGGGATCGACCTACACGCGGACGGGCACATTCGGCGAATGGTGGCGCATCACGGTGTCGGGCTCCGCCTATTGGGCGCACAGCGACTACCTCAAGGTTGCGACCGTCGCCCCGGCGCCGACGAAGCCCACGCCCTCCCCGGTTCCTCCTAAGCCGACTCCCACGCCCGCAGTGCCTGCGCCCACCCCGACGCCGTCCCCGGCGCCGCCCGTGACGCCCACGCCGAGCACCCCGCCGGCGGTCACGCCGAAGCCCACGCCGGCGAAGCCCCCGGCAGCCGCCTCCAAGGTCCGGTACACGAAGGATGCCGTGCACCTGCGCACCGCGGCGGGCTCGACCAAGGTCGTCTCGACGCTTCTCACCGGCACGAAGGTGACGGTCGTCTCCACCAAGAGTGGGTGGACGCGCGTGACGGCGGGTTCGGCGAAGGGATGGATCGACTCGAAGCGTCTTGTGGCGCGGAAGCCCGCGGCGCCGAAGAAGAGCACGCTGCAGACATCCGCGAAGACGGTCATGCGTGTGGCGATCGTCAGCAGCAGCAAGGCCGTGAAGACGCTTCCCAAGGGCACCAAGGTGACCGTCGTCGACGGGACCGCGACCTGGCGTGCCGTCAAGGTCGGCTCGCACACGGGCTGGGTGAAGGCGAACACGCTGAAGTCGACGTCCGCAGCGAAGCCGAGCGCGACGGCGAAGAAGAAGACCACGGCCGCGCTCAATCTCCGGGCCACGGCGTCGACGGCAGGCAAGAAGATCACGACGCTCAAGAAGGGCACGACGGTGACCGTCACCGCATCCAAGGGTGCCTGGCGCAAGGTCACCGTCGGAACCCGCGTCGGCTGGGTCCACGGTCGCTACCTCAGGTGAGCGGGCGCACCGGAAGTGGGCAGGAACGGGTCCACTAGGATGGCGGATGGCCTCCCCGCCGACGGCAGCCGGCACGGGATCACGACACCGCTAGGAACCTTGTGACACAGATCGACTACAGCGCCTTCGATACGCCGGGGCGTGGACGAGGCATCCTCGATGTCTTCGAGTACCGATATCTGCTGCGTCTTCTGATCGGCAAGAGCACGTCTCTGCGCTACCGCAACTCGGTGCTCGGCTGGTTCTGGTCGTACGTGCGACCGACGATCCAGTTCCTCGTCTACTACCTCGTCGTCGGTCAGATCCTCGGCCTGCACGACCGGGTTCCGGCCTTCCCGCTGTACCTGTTCAGCGGGCTCGTCCTCGTCAACCTGTTCAACGACACGATGTCGGCGGCGACGAGCTCGATCGTGAGCAACAGGGCTCTCGTCCGGAAGATCTATCTCCCGCGCGAGCTCTTCCCGCTCGCCGCGATCATCGGGACCTTCACGCACTTCCTCCCGCAGCTGGCGGTCCTGCTCGTCGTGAGCCTGCTCTTCGGCTGGCTGCCCTCGTTCGCCTCCCTGGGCTTCGCGATCGCCGGCATCCTGATGGTGGTCGGGTTCGTGATGGGACTCGGTCTCTTCTTCTCCGCGATCAACGTGCGGTTCCGCGACGCGAGCAACTTCGTCGAGATCATCCGGACGATCGCCACCTGGTCGGTACCGATCCTCTACACGTGGTCGATGGTCCGCAATGTCGCGACCGACCACGGCATCCCGTGGCTGTTCGACCTGTACATGGCCAACCCGCTCGCGGTGGCCGTCGAGTTCTACCACCACGCGTTCTGGGGCTCTCTGCCGGCGGTCACGTCGGCCCAGCCCGCCCCGGACAACCTCGCATGGCCGCCGTCGTTCGAGTGGCACGTGGTCGCCGCGATCGGCGTCATCGTCTTCTCTCTGGTCGTCGGCCAGTTCGTCTTCCGGCGCTTCGAGCGCAGCTTTGCTCAGGATCTGTGATGTCTACGTCGTTTGAGAATCAGCCCCGCATCATCGTCGACCACGTGTCGAAGTGGTTCAACAAGCGCAGCACGCGCTCGCTGAAGGATGCCTTCATCAACACGGTCCGCGGCAAGCCCGTGCGGGCCAAGCAGTTCCACGCCCTGAACGACGTGTCCTTCAGCATCGGCGAGGGCGAGTCTGTGGCCGTCATGGGTCTCAACGGCTCGGGCAAGTCGACGACCCTCAAGCTCGTCTCCGGTGTGCTCGAGCCCGATGAGGGACGCGTGCTCACGCGCGGCAAGGTCGCCGGTCTCATCGAGGTCGGCGCGGGGTTCCACCCCGACCTCACCGGCCGCGAGAACGTCTTCTTGAACGCGGCCATCCTCGGGATGAGCGAGAAGGAGACGAAGGCCCGCTTCGATGAGATCGTCGCCTTCAGCGAGATCGGCGACTTCATCGACCAGGAGGTCAAGCACTACTCGTCGGGCATGTTCATGCGTCTGGCGTTCAGCGTCGCCATCCACGTGGAGCTCGATGTGCTGCTGGTCGACGAGGTCCTCGCGGTCGGCGATGCGCCGTTCCGCGCCAAGTGCAACATCAAGCTCAAGGAGCTGGCCGAGCGCGGCGTCACCATGATGGTGGTCAGCCACAGCAAGGGTCAGGTCAAGGAGCTGTGCTCGCGCGGCATTGTGATCCGGAAGGGCAACGTCGTGTTCGACGGGCCCATCGACGAAGCCCTGGAGATCCTCGAGAAGCAGTGAGTCGTCCCTTCCGGGCCCCTGGGGGCCCGGAAGGGGACCGTTCAGGCGAGGTAGGACCGCAGCGACTCGCGGAAGTCGGCGGGTGTGAAGCCGACCGACTCGATCTTGCCGAGGTCGAGGACCGACCACCGAGGACGCGGCGAGACCGGGCCGGCCGCCTTCGCGAAGTACTCGTCGGTGCTCACGCCCGACACACGGGAGCCTTCGTGCCCGCCGAGGGTGAAGACGTCGGCCGCGATGTCCGCCCACGAGGCGGGCTCGCCCGCTCCGGTGAGGTTGTACGTGCCGAAGGGGGCACCGCTGTCGATCAGATGGCGGATGCCGCGGGCGATCTCGTCCGTGAAGGTCAGGCGCCCGATCTGGTCGTCGACCACGGCCGGGTCGATGCCGCGTTCCGCGAGGGAGGCCATCGTGCGGACGAAGTTCTTGCCCTCGCCGATGACCCAGGAGGTGCGGACGATGTAGTGCTTCGGCACGGTGGACACCGCGGCATCCGCAGCGGCCTTCGTCTGCCCGTAGACGCCCAGCGGAGCGAACGCATGGTCTTCGCGGTAGGGCTCGTCGGACGCGCCGTCGAAGACGTAGTCGCTCGAGACATGGACGAGGGTGATGCCGTGGGCTGTCGCGATCCGGGCGAGCTGCGCCACTGCCGCGACGTTGGCGCTCCACGCGCCGGCGCGGTCGGTCTCCGCGGCGTCGACGGCCGTGTACGCGGCGGCGTTCACGATCGTGCCGTAGTCGCGCCAACGGCGCGCGCCCGAGAGGTCGGACGTCAGGTCGAGGTCCGCCCGCGTCGCGAATTCGACGGTCGGCACGCCCTCGTAGGCGGCGCGCACGGCGAGCCCCAGCTGACCGCCGGCGCCGACCACCAGTGTCTTCTTGGCGGAGATCGGCACGACGTCCGCCAGACGCGGGTGGGCGAGGTCCTTCGGGGAGATCTCGACCTCGGCCAGCGGAATCGGCCAGTCGATCGCCGCGGTCTCGTCAGCGAGGTTGAGGAACGAGTAGCTCGCGTCGGGCGACCAGTGGTCGTTCACCAGGTAGGTGTAGGCCGTGTCGGGCTCGAGTGTCTGGTACGAGTTGCCCACGCCGCGCGGCACGAAGATCGCCCGGGAGGGGTCGATCTCGGCCGTGAACACGGCGCCGAAGCTCGGGCCTTCGCGGAGGTCGACCCACGCGCCGAAGATTCGGCCGGTGGCGACGGAGACCCACTTGTCCCAGGGCTCGGCGTGGATGCCGCGGGTCGTGCCCACGGCATCGTTGAACGACACGTTGTTCTGCACTGGACCGAAGTCGTCCAGGCCGAGCCCGGTCATCTTCTCGCGCTGCCAGTTCTCCTTGAACCATCCGCGGCTGTCGCCGTGGACGGGGAGCTCCCAGAGCGTCAGCCCGGGGATGGTCGTCTCGATGGACTGCAGCTGCTTGCCGAACTCGGTCACGCTCACTGTCCCTTCGACGCGTAGAACGCCTCGACGCCATCCTTCGTGGGCGCCCACCACGACTCGTTCCGGCGGTACCAGTCGATCGTCGCGGCGAGGCCGGCCTCGAAGTCCTGGTACGAGGGGCGCCACCCCAGCTCGGTGCGCAGCTTCGTGGAGTCGATCGCGTAGCGGAGGTCGTGTCCGGCGCGGTCGGTGACGTGATCGTAGGCGTCGGGCGACTGGCCGCTGAGGGTGAGGATGAGCTCGACGACGGACTTGTTGTCCTTCTCGCCGTCTGCACCGATCAGGTAGGTCTCGCCGATCTCGCCCTTGTCGAGGATCGTGAGGACCGCCGACGAGTGGTCATCGGCGTGGATCCAGTCGCGGACGTTCTCGCCCTTGCCGTAGAGCTTGGGACGGATGCCGCGGATCACGTTCGTGATCTGACGCGGGATGAACTTCTCGACGTGCTGGAACGGCCCGTAGTTGTTCGAGCAGTTGCTGATCGTCGCGCGGACGCCGAACGAGCGCACCCAGGCGCGGACGAGCAGGTCGCTGCCGGCCTTCGTCGACGAGTAGGGCGACGACGGGTTGTAGGGGGTGTCCTCCGTGAACCGTGCCGGGTCGTCGAGCTCGAGGTCGCCGTACACCTCGTCGGTGGAGATGTGGTGGAAGCGGGTGTCGTGACGACGGGCCGCTTCGAGCAGCGTGTACGTCCCGATGATGTTCGTGTCGAGGAACGGCCGCGGGTCGTGCAGCGAGTTGTCGTTGTGCGATTCGGCGGCGTAGTGCACGACGGCATCCGCTTTTTCGAACAGTCCGTCGACGAGCTCCGCATCGGCGATGTCTCCGACGACGAGGCGCACCCGGTCTTCGGGCAGGGAGGCGAGGGACGCCTCGTTGCCCGCGTACGTCATCTTGTCGAGCACGGTCACGGTGTGATCGGTGTGCTCGACCACGTGGTGGACGAAGTTCGAACCGATGAAGCCGGCGCCGCCGGTCACGAGAAGGTGGGCCATCAACGTCCTCTTTCCAGGCACTGCAGCAGGTACGTGCCGTATCCGCTCTTGACAAGTTTTTCGGCGCGGACGCGGAGTTCGTCGTCGCTCAGGAAGCCCTGACGCCACGCGACCTCCTCGGGCACGCCGATGGACATGCCCGTACGCCGCTGCATCGTCCGGACATACTCCGCAGCGTCGGTCATGTCGTCGAACGTGCCGGTGTCGAGCCACGCGGTTCCGCGGGGGAGGACCTCCACGGCGAGGGTTCCTCGCTCGAGGTAGGCCCGGTTCACATCCGTGATCTCGTACTCGCCCCGGGGCGACGGCGAGAGGTTCCGCGCGATCTCGACGACATCGTTGTCGTAGAAGTACAGCCCGGGGACGGCGTAGTTGCTCTTGGGCGCGGCGGGCTTCTCCTCGAGGGACACCGCGCGCCCGTCGGCGTCGAACTCGACGACGCCGTAGGCCTCGGGCGAGGCGACCCAGTACGCGAAGACGGCGCCGCCGTCGACGTCGGCGTACTGCTTCAGCTGGCGGCCGAGGCTCGGGCCGTACAGCAGGTTGTCGCCGAGGACCAGGGCGACCTTGTCGTCGCCGATGAAGTCCGCACCGATCGTGAACGCCTGCGCGAGGCCGTCGGGGGACGGCTGCTGGGCGAAGCTCAGGGTGACCCCGAACTGCGACCCGTCGCCGAGCAGGCGCTCGAAGAAGGGGGCGTCGTGCGGGGTGGTGATGATCAGGATGTCCCTGATGCCCGCCAGCATGAGGGTCGACAACGGGTAGTAGACCATCGGCTTGTCATAGACCGGGATCAGTTGCTTCGACACCCCCAAGGTCAACGGGTGGAGCCTGGTTCCTGAGCCGCCTGCAAGGATGATCCCCTTCATAGGGCCATCGTTCCATACCGGGCGGGCTCGCACGGACGCCGTTCTGCGGGCCATCCGGGCGAAAGTCCGCCGGCGGACGTATCGTGGGCCCGTGCCGTATGTCTCCATCGTGATCCCGACCTACAACTCACCCGTCGACGGCCTCGAGCGCCTGGTCGCGTCTCTCGACGCCCAGACGCTCGATCCGAAGCACGTCGAGGTTCTCTTCATCGACGACGGCTCGACGGACGACACTTTCGATCGTCTCCAGGTGATCGCCGGTGCGCGCCCCCACGTGAGTGCGCGCCGGATCGAGAACTCCGGGTGGCCGTCCCGCCCTCGGAACATCGGCATCGACGTCGCCCGCGGCGACTACGTGCTGTTCATGGACCACGACGACGAGCTCTATCCCGACGCCCTCCGGGCGGGGTACGAGTTCGCTCGCGCCAACGACGCCGACGTCCTGAACGGCAAGGAGTCGTACACGCACACGCCGCACTGGGGGCTCGAGACATACCGCCGCGACGAGGCGCAGTCGATCGGACGCACCGACCACCACCCGCTCGTTCCCATGAACCCTCACAAGCTGTATCGCCGTGAGTTCCTTCTGGAGCACGCGATCCGCTTCCCCGAGGGGCGGAAGGTGCTGTGGGAGGACCAGTTCTTCAACATCGAGGTCGCCCGCCACGCTCAGGTGGTCTCGACCCTCGCGAGCGTGCCGTTCTATCACTGGGTGAAGACGAAGGGGAGCGGGTCCACTCTCTTCGTGCGGGCATCCGAACTCTGGTGGTCGATGATGGGGCGCCTTCTCGACTGGACGGTCGAGCAGCTGTCGGAGGAACACCTCGTCGCGCAGCGCGAACTCCTCCTGTCCCACCAATACGCGGTGCGGATCCTCGGGATGTTCGACGACGGGTACGCGAAGCGGCCCGAGAGTGAGCGCATCTTCATCTTCGAGCAGAGCCGTCGGGTCCAGGCCGACTACGACCTGAGCCGCTTCGACGGCGACCTCCCGCAGTATCGTCGCCGCAGGGCGGAGCTGCTTCGAGACGGTGACCGCACGGCGATGGAGACGCTCTGCCGAGCGGACACGCATCCGGTCGGCGAGACCGAGGCGACGTCACTGACGTGGCGCGACGGCATCCTCCACGTCGCCGGAAAGGCGGAGTGGACGACGAAGGAGAAGGCATCCCTCCCGCTCAGAGTCTCTGGTGAGCGCGTGGATACGCTGCTCCCCGACGACGTCAAGAACACGCTGCCCGCCTCGCTCGCGGACGCCACGGCCGAAGTGCAGGCGGCGGCAGCGGATCTCTCGGTACGCGACCGCTCGACGCGTGTGGTCTGGTTGACGCCGACCGAGCACTCGGTGGAGGTGGATGCCGCTCCCTCGGGAACCCGCGTCTCCGCGCCGTTCACGGGGACGGTGGACCCGGAGTCGGCAGCCATGGGCTCGCCGCTCTCGGCGGGGTATCAGGACCTCTTCGTCCGGTGCCAGCTGGGCGGCACGGTGAACCACCGGGCCATGAAGAGCACCCTCCCCGCCACCGTCACGGTCGCGCGGGGCCGGCTGCACCTCCTCTACCCGAACGACGGCGGCGCCGCGACGATCTTCGTCGACGGCGCGGTCGAAGCGGTGCGACGGCTTTCGCCCTCGCACCCCTCCCTCGACGAGGGAGGGGTCCTCCGCCTCGACCTCTCGGGCACACACGATGGAGCGGGCGAGGTCGAGACGACCGTCGCCTTCCGGTCGAGTGACGGCGCCTTGGGCGAGACCTCTGCGACTCTGCGGATCGAGGACGGGGCGGCGTCGCTGTCGGTGGTGTCCCCGGCGCCCGGGGCCACTCTGCTCATCGGCGACCGCGTGCCCGGCGGCCCTGCCGGGTGGGACTTCACCCTCGATGAGGACGGTGCGCCTCGGCTGGCGCCGGCACGGAAGGCACCGGCTCCTCGCTCCGCCCGGGTTCTGCTGCTCACCAACCGCGACTCCGACAACGTCGGGGATCAGATCATCGAGGCGACGGCCATGTCCCTCATCCGCGCAGCGCTGACGAACCTCGGAGTCCCGGAGGGCGACGTCTCGGTGAACAGCCGCGCCGCGGGGATGATCCCCCAGGCCTACCTGGACACCGCGGATCCGACGCTCCTCGCTGACGCCAGGAAGACGATCAAGGCCGCCGACGTCATCGTCTTCGGCGGCGCGCCGGTGTTCAACTACCGCTACCAGCAGTTCTACCGGCGAACCATCACGACGCTCGAGCTCGCCGCGGAGTACGGCGTCCCGGTCATCTTCTCGTCCATCGGCATCGAGAAGTTCCACGAGGGCGATGCCCGTGCGGAGCGGCTCCGCGCGGCGCTCGCCGCGTCCACCGTTCGTCAGATCACGACCCGCGACGATCTGGACTCGCTCTCGCGCTTCGTCGCGGGCGCGGACATCCCGACTGCCCGCGTCGCCGACCCCGCCGTGTATGCGGACGTCGTCTTCGGTGCACCCCCGGCGGCGCCGAGTACGGCGCGACCCCGCATCGCGCTGGTGGTCACCCGGCAGGGGCTCGCTCAGGCGAACGGGGTGCCCTTCTCCGAGAAGGAGCAGCGAACGTTCTGGCGGGAGGCGATCGCCCTCATCACCAAGCGCGGCTACGACTACCGCCTGCTCACGACGGGGCACTTCGCCGACGAGATGTTCCTCGATGCGTTCGTTCGAGCGGAGCGAATCCCGAAGGGCAAGGTCGTCCACACCGTGAACTCGCCCGAGGAACTGGTCGCCGAACTCCGGGCGTCGGTCGGTGTCATCGCCTTCCGTCTTCACGCGAGCATCACGGCGTTCGCCTACGGCATCCCGTCCGTCGGCCTCTCGTGGAATCCGAAGGTGCCCGACTTCTACCGCGCGGTGGGATACGGCGGGCGCGCACTCGAGCGGAAGGACTGGACGGCGGCGAAGGCCGTCTCCGCTCTGGCCACCGCCATGCGGGAGGGCGTCCGCAAGGACCCGGTGTACCTGCACACGGTCTACGCGGCGCTGTTCGAGGCGCTCGGGAGCGTCGTCGCCCCCGATGGAGACGCCCGTGCCTGGTCGCCTGACGAGCTGCCGGCGAAGCTCCCGCCGTACCCCGGCACCTCCGCCTCGCTCTACCGCGAGCGGGTGCAGAACAAGCTGCGACGCATCTATCAGTCCTACCGGAAGCATCGGGTGGGCGCGTCGCCCGCCGGACGCGGTCTTCCGGAGCGAGTGCTGCGTTCGGGCGTGCGTCGAGCGCGCCGGCTGGGAGGGCGCGTGATCCGAGGGCTGCGTCGCCGGCTGGGCGGCGGATCTCCCCGGCGGTGAGCGGGTGGTGACGTAGAATCGCTCAGATGTCGACCCACACTCCGGCGGATGCCGATGCGACCCCGACGAGCGTCGATGTGACGGTGACAGGAAGCTCCGTCGTCGACCGCGACCTCGCGGAGATCCTGGCCCGCCCGCTGCCCTGGGCGGACCTCGCCGGCAAGACGATCCTGGTGTCGGGTGCCGGCGGGATGATCCCCGCCTACGCCGTCTATACGCTCCTGGCACTCAACGAGCGCGACGCGGCCGGCATCCGCGTCCTCGGGATGGTCCGGGACGTGGACAAAGCGCGCCGCTTCTTCGGGGCGGTGGCGGACCGCGCCGACTTCGAGCTGGTCGCCGGTGATGTGGCGAAGGAGATCTCGCTCGACCGCACGGTCGACATGGTCATCCACGGCGCCTCGCCGGCTCGGCCCTCCCTCCACGCCGCCAGCCCGGTCGACACGATCCGCGCGAACGTGAGCGGGGCCTTCGGTCTCCTCGACCTGTGCGTGCGGTCGGGGGCCGCACCCTTCGTCCTGATGTCGTCGGCCGAGGTCTACGGGCAGCGCGCCGACGACGGCTCGCTCGTCGCTGAGGGAGATTACGGGTCGGTCGACATCCTCACGCCCCGCGCCTCCTACACCGAGGGCAAGCGCGCCGCCGAGACGATCGCGGTGAGCTACTCCGCCCAGTACGGCGTTCCCATCACCGTGGCCCGCTTCGGGCACATCTACGGGCCCGGTATGGCTCTCGACGACGGCCGGGTCCAGGCCGACTTCACCGCCGACGTGCTGGCCGGTCGCGACATCACGCTCAACAGCGACGGCAGCGCCCGGCGCACGTACACCTACCTCGCCGATGCCATCTCCGGCATGTTCGCGGCGATCCTCCTCGGGGAGAGCACGGCGTACAACATCTCCGACCGGGGCGGCTTCATCAGCATCCGCCAGCTCGCCGAGGCCTTCACCGCCGCTCGACCGGCGAAGGGGCTCCAGGTGCGCTTCCGAGAGGGCGTCGACGTGTCGGCATACAACCCGGTCAAGGGTCAGGGTCTCGACGACACCCGGCTCCGGAGCCTCGGCTGGAGCCCGCACGTGGGCTTGGAGTCCGGGGTGGATCGCACGATCGCCTGGCACGAGGAGCGACAGTCATGACGATCGACGCGTCGGTCTCCGCATCCACGAACGGGGGGTCCCTCGAGTTCACCGACGAGCTCGAACAGGTCGTGCGTCCCGTTCCGCCCTATCACGTGACCGTCGAGCGGATGAGCTGGGAGCGCGCTCTCCTCACGATCCGCATCAACGTCGAGCAGACCGGCGAGTGGGAGCCCCTGGCGCCTGAAGAGGACGAGGAGCCCGCGCCGGCGATCGCCTTCCGCCTCGTCGACGGAAAGCGTCGACGCCCGGTGCCGTTCACCGACCTCGGCGGCGGGCAGTACGAGCTCAGCGTCAACGTCCCCACGTTCGCAGACCGCCAGGGCATCCCCAACGGCACCTGGCGGATCGTCCTCTATGCGCACGGGGAGCGCGCCATGCCGGCGGTGTTCGACGGAGCGGCGCTCCTCGATCTCGACCAGGCCTCCCGGGTCTTCCTCTACGACGGCAACCGCGCCGTCCTCACCGTCTCCTTCGGCATCGCGGAGAACCCCGCCGATCTGGACCGGCTCGACTTCCTCATGCGGACCTACCACCTGTTCCGCGAGCGGCCGAAGCCCAAGAAATTCCGGCCCGTCAAGCGCCTCAAGAAGCTCACCCTGGGCGACCGGGCGAAGCAGAAGTACGCCGGCCTCATCTACCGCGCCGTCAACCGATGGGTGGGAGTCCAGCCGGGGCGCATCCTCTTCGCCTCCGATCAGAGGGTGGCGATCGAGGGCAACCTGCGCCGGGTGCAGGAGCGGATGTTCGAGCGCGGCCTCGACCGCCGGTTCGACCTGAAGTACTCGTTCCGCCTGCCACGCTCGGGTGGCTGGCGCACCACGATCCGCATCATCTACCTCCTGGCGACGAGCGAGATCGTCCTCCTCGACGACTACTTCGGCATCCTCAAGAGCCTGCAGATGGATCCGAAGACGAAGGTCATCCAGCTCTGGCACGCCGGGAGCGGATTCAAATCCGTGGGTTACAGCCGCTTCGGCAACCTCGGATCGCCGAAGCTGTGGCATCCGCACCGGCAGTACACCTTCGCGATCACCGGTTCGGAGCACCTTCGTCACGTCTACGCCGAGGCCTTCGGCATCGAGGAAGAGGCGGTCATCCCCACCGGTCTTCCGCGCGTGGACTGGTTCCTCGATCCCGTGCGCCGGGATGCCTTCACCGAGGAGTTCTACGCGGAGCACCCGCACCTGCGCGGAAAGCGCATCGTGCTGTTCGCGCCGACGTTCCGGGGCCGGTCGATCTACACCGCGTTCTACGACTACGACCAGATCGACTTCGACGGCCTCTACGAGATGTGCGGCGACGACACGGTCGTCCTCTTCCGCATGCACCACTTCGTCAAGGACCCGATCGACATCCCTGAGGAGTACCGCGACCGGTTCTTCGACTTCACGCACTTCTCCGACGGGCTGAACCTCCTCCACGTCACCGACGTGCTGATCACCGATTACTCGTCGATCATCTACGAGTTCTCCCTCCTCGATCGGCCGATGCTGTTCTTCGCGCCCGACAAGGTGAACTACTCGGCGACGCGCGGCTTCCACCGCGAGTACGACGAGACCGCGCCCGGCAGGGTGGCGATGACCTTCGACGACGTGATCGACGCGCTCCGCACCGGCGAGTACGAGCAGGAGAAGGTCGCGCGCTTCCGGGCGGAGAACTTCGACCGCATCGACACCGGCGCCGCCGACCGGGTCATCGACTGGCTCATCCTGGGCGATCCCGACACCACCGCGCTCACCGAGAGCCCAAGCCCCGAATCCGACCGAGAAGACGAGGCCGTCGATTCCGCTGAGAACGACGTGCCCGAAGAGGAGATCGCGTGAACATCGCCATCATTTTCGCCGGCGGGATCGGTTCCCGCATGACCTCGGCGACGCTGCCGAAGCAGTTCCTGGAGATCCACGGCACGCCGCTGATCGTGCACACGATCCAGCACTTCCAGGATCACCCTGAGATCGACCGCATCGCGGTGTCGATCCTGCCGCAGTGGCGTGACCGCTTCGCGCGGCTCGTGGCGCGCTACGAGCTCACGAAGGTCAACTGGATCGTCGACGGCGGCGCGACGGGCCAGGAGTCGCGCCACCGCGCGCTCCGCGCCGTGGCGAACGAGGCGCCCGGCGACACGGTCGTGCTGCTGCACGACGGCGTGCGCCCCCTCATCAACGCCGACGTGATCACGGCGAACATCGCGACCGTCCGCAGCCAGGGCCCCGCCATCACGAGCACGAAGTTCAACGAGACGATCATCTCGTCGTCGGACGGCGCCGTGGACGAGGTCATCCCGCGCGACCTGCTCTACGTCGCTCAGGCGCCGCAGAGCGCCCTTCTCGAGACGGCGCTGTCGGTCTACGACCAGGCTGTCGCCGACGGCGAGAACGACTCGATCGACACCTGCAGCCTGCTCCGCCGGTACGGGCACACCCTCTACCGCGTCGACGGGCCGCGCTCGAACATCAAGATCACGACCGCGGAGGACTACTACGTCTGCCGGGCCTTCTTCGACGTTCTCGAGCGCAATCAGATCGGCGGCTGATCCGCCGGCCGCGTCAGACCGCGTCGCCCGGGGTCAGGTCGCGCATCGCGGCGACCTGCACGGTCACGATCTGGCCCGTCAGCTCGGATGCCGCCACGTTGAGGGTGACACGGGCGACGTCGGCGGGATCGAGCAGTGAGTCGAGCGGCTCCTCACCGAAGGCCTGAGTGCGCATCGGAGTGCGAGTGCGCTGCGGATTGACGCAGTTGATGCGGACTCCCGCCTCCTCCCACTCCTCGGCGAGGGCCTGCGTGAGGTTCACGACCCCGGCCTTGGTCGCGGAGTACGTGCTGTAGCCGGCGCGGCCGCGCGTGTAGGAGCTCGAGGTGAACAGGACGACCTGGCCCGAGGTCTCCACCAGGTGGCCGAAGGCTTCGCGCGCGACGATCGCGGGCGCGATCAGGTTCACTTCGATCGTGTCCTTCAGGTCGCGCTTCGAGCTGTCGACGAGCGTGGCGATGCGCAGGACGCCCGCCGTCACGATGACCACGTCGATGCGCCCCACGGTCTTCTTGACCGACGCGAGCGCTTTGCGGACGGCCTTCGCGGACTTCACGTCGGTTCCGGTCGACGACCGGGAGAACTCGCTCACGACCGCGCCGGCGCGACGCGCCTGCTCGACGATGCTCTCGCCGATGCCGTAGCTGCCGCCGAAGATGACGATGCTCTTGCCAGCGAGGTCGGGAACCGAGGTCATGCTCTCCAGGGAGAGGCTCGCCGACTGCAGCTGGAAGAGCTTGTCGGCGATGTGGACGTCGATGGGCTCGGTGACCTTCATGTTCTCCGCGGTGCCGTCGACCACATAGATCGGCACGTCCGGGAGGTAGGTGAACACGACACCGCAGTCGTCGGTCGCGGTGAACGTCGGGTCGGTGGCGGCGATCTCGTACGCGCGGCGGATCGTCGCGAGGCGGAACGCCTGCGGGGTCTGCCCGCGGCGCAGGAGCGAGCGATTCGGGATGCCGGTGATGAGGCGGTCTTCGCCGACCTGGATGATGGTGTCGGCCGACGGGATCGCCGTGTCGACGGCGTCGTAGGAGTCGAGTGCCCGGACGCAGTCCTCGATGATGCGATCGTCGATGAAGGGCCGCACCGCATCGTGGAAGAGCACCTTGGTGTCATCGCCGTCGATCGCGGCGATCGCGAGCTGCGTCGTGTCGTTGCGCGTCTCGCCGCCCGGCAGGATGCGGGTCAGCTTCGGGAACCGGCCGCTCGTGAGCAGATGATCGAGCTCGTCGATCGCGACCGCGTTCATCATGATGATGATCTCGTCGATCACCGGACTCGCTTCGAGCGCTTCGAGAGTGTGCTCGACGATCGCTTTGCCGGCGATCTTGATGAGCTGCTTCGGGATGCCGAGCCCGACGCGCACGCCGATGCCTCCGGCGAGCACGACGGCGACGGTGCGGGGTGTGCTCACTGGGGAACTCCTCGGAGGACGGGGTGCGCGACCTGGTGCCTGTCGCGCACGTCAATCCTACGGGCGGCCGGGGGCCTCTACCGTGCCGCCCACGCGGGCGAGGACGAGCCGGGCGATCTCATCCGCGCAGGGCGTCGCCCCCGCCGCCGGCGCGGCGTCGCCGGGCACCTGCACCCAGCGGGCTCCGAACGCGGCCGACGCGGCGGCATCCGCTCTGCCGCCTCGGATCGCCGCGGCGGTCTCGTCGACGGTCCGGAGGATGGGGCCGGGCAGGTCGCGGCGGTAATCGAGGTAGAAGTCCCGGGAGGCGAGGTACTCGTCGAGGTCGGGGGCGAGGAAGTACGTCGGGATGTCGAGGAGGGCCGCCTCGTACAGGGCCGAGGAGTAGTCGGTGAGGAAGACGTCCGCCACGGTGAGGAGCTCCTGCGTCGAGAAGCCGGGCGCGGTGTCGACGGCGCCGAGGTCGGCGTGGACGAGCGGATGCAGCTTCACCACGGTGTGCACGCCGATCGCCTCGAGCGCCTCGCCGAGTGCGGTCGCGTCGACGGTCATCGCGCCGTCGAGCCGGAAGGTGGGGGCGTACACCGCGACGCGGGCCTCGCGCAGGTGCGGGTGCGCGGTGTAGATGCGCTCCCGGGTCTCGGCGCGCCGGGCGGGATCGCGGAGGCGGTCGACGCGGGGGAGCGGAGCGACGACGATGCGCTCGGGATCGGCGCCGAAGGCCTCCGCGTAGGGTTCGCGGCAGTCCTCGGCGCTGGCGAGGACGACGTCGTAGCCGGCGTGCATGCGCATCGCCGTGGCGAGGCGGGCGTCACGGCCTTCGCTCTGCCCGAGGATGCTGAGCCCGAACTTCTTGAACGCGCCCAGCGCGTGCCAGATCTGCACGACGGTGAGGTCGGGCTTGTGTCGCAGCACGCTCGCGACGATCGCGTAGGTGTCAACGACGAGCACCCGCGCCGTCGCCACGTGATACAGCTGCCGGAGCATGTGGAGCGCGTAGCGGATCTTCCCCGGGATGCCGGGAGGCACCATGCGGACGAGCGAGACGACCTGAACCGTCGGATCGAGGGCGAGCACGGCCGTCCGGATGTCGGCGAAGTCTTCGGGCTCGGTGTGGTGTTCCCGGCTGATCATGACGATCTTGCGCTGAGAGGGCAGCCGCTTGAGGGGTCCGTAGATGAGCGAGAGCCCGGTGCGGGCGACCCACGCGATCGCGGTCTGCACGTGCACCGAACCGCGGATGCGGGTGGGTTCGGGGGTGCCGCCGGCGGCGACGGGCTCGGCGACCAGCTCGACGCGGCGGCGGAGCAGGAGCTCCCGAACGATGCGCTCGCTCGATCGGCCGTCGCAGGCCGACATGAAGCGCCCCCGGAACGACGTCGTGTCGCCCCCGACGGTGGCGGTGCGGATCGCGGCCCCGAGCGCGGCCCCCTCGGTCACCAGCGGACCGGCGATGTAGTCCTCGAACGGGTGGTAGAAGTCCCGGCCGGCGGTGTACTCGGCGAGGTCGGGGCAGAAGTAGACGAGCGGACGGCCCAGCAGCGAGTACTCGAAGATCGCGGACGAGTAGTCGGTGATCAGGACGTCGGCGGCCATCAGGAGGTCGTTGAGCTCGCGCTCCCCGGAGGCGTCGAGAAGGCGCGGGTGCGCGGGCAGACGCCGGCCGAGGGGAGGGACGAACGGGTGCATCTTGACGAGGACCGTCCAGTCGTCGCCGAGGCCCGCCATGAGGTCGTCCCAGGGCACCGCGTCGATGTCGTACGATGCCGTCAGCTGACCGTTGCCGCGGAACGTGGGAGCGAACAGGGCGACCTTCTGATCCGCTCGGATACCCCACCTCTCGCGCACGGCGCCGGCGCGCGCAGCGATCTCGTCCGCGTCGAAGAACACGTCGGTGCGGGGCACTCCGAGGGCGTGCACACGCTCGACGTCGACGGCGAAGGCGTCGGCGTAGTCCGAGCGGACGCCCTCCGCGCTGACGGCCACATCGGTGTAGTTGCGATGGGCGAGCGACCCGGGCAGCGGGCCACCCGGCATCCCGACCCGGCTCCAGCCGACCTTCTTGAACGCTCCCGCGGCGTGCCACACCTGCACGAGGCGCGTTTCGCTGCGAAGGGTCAGCGGGTAGACCAGCGGGTAGAAGTCGTCGAGGACGACCGTCTGGGCGCGCGCGATCTCCCAGGGGAGGCGGAGCGCGTCGCGGAGCGGTCTGCGCGCACGGAGGCTGCGTTTGAAGAGCCCCACGATCTGCGCGTCCGGATCCTGGCGGCGCAGCTCGGCCTCGAGGAACGCGAAGTTCCCCGAGAAGCCGGACCGGGAGTCGGAGAGGAAGAGCACGCGGCCGGGCTGCACGGTCGTCGCCTTCGCGGCCAGCGCGTAGGCGGCCATATAGGGCAGGAACCGCCACCGCTGGAGGAGGGCGCTTCGTCGCAGGACGCTGCGGAGAGCGCGCACGGGGGACCTCCATGGCGGAATGGGCATCGGTCGATTCTATGCGGCGCCGTCTGGGGCCGCCTGCGGCGGCTCGCGTCGGGGGATGCCGCTCGGCGCGGCCTCCGAGCTCCACCAGTGCCGCCACCCGCGGAGGAGGGAGGCCCGCGTTGCGCACACGACGAGGAGGAACCACCCGAAGCCGCCGAGCGGTGAGCTCGTCACGACCGAATCCGCGAGCACGGTGATGATCACGAGCGCCGGCCACACGTGGACGGTCGAGCGCCGCTCCGACGCGGTCATCCACGAGCGGGCGAGCGCGAGGCCGGCGAAGGCGAGGAAGAGGACCACGCCGACCGCTCCCGACTGCAGCAGCAGGTCCATCCAGGCGTTGAGCGCGGAGTCGTGGTGATAGGCGGTGGCGAAGCGGATGTAGTAGTAGGGCGTCAGGGTGTCCGGCCAGGTTCCGACCCAGCCCCACCCTTGCACGGGCCGCACGGCCGCGATGTCGAGGACCGCGTTCCACAGGCGCGAGCGGGTGAGGAAGTCGGGCTCCGCATTCAGCCAGTAGACGAGGGGCCGCCGGAACACGTAGGCCAGCAGGAGAGCGACCCCGACCACGCCGGCGAGGGTCCACTGCAGGGTCGAACGCACGCGCGGTGCCACGCGGCGAACGACCGCGAGCGTCGCCGTCGCCGCGCCGGCGATCGCCGCCATCCCCAGCACGATGGGGGATGCGGTGAACACTCCGAGCAGCGCGGCTAGGACGATGGAGTAGAGCGACAGCCCGGGACGGACCGAGCGGGTCCGCCACTCGACCAGGAAGGTGATGAGGGCGATCATCGTGACGACGCCCAGCACTGTTCGCGTGCCGAAGACGCCCTGGATCGGTCCTCCTTCGGCGAGGTTCCCCGCCACGCCGAGGAAGGGGATGGGTCCGTCGAGGAGGATCCCGCTCATGATCTCGACCCCGAGGGAGGCGGTCAGCAGGAACCGGAGCACGTCGCCGGTCGCTCGCACGGTCTGCAGGGTGTCCCGGAACTGGGCGACGACGACGGCGAGGAAGGTGGGACCGGCCAGTTGGAGCCAGCCGACCAGCGTCGCCGGCACCGACGGGCTCCAGAACACCGAGGCCAGCAGCCAGATCAGGAGGACCAGGAGCGTCGTCGGCATGATCTCGAAGATCCGCAGCTCGCGCCGGCGGGCCACCAGCATCGCGGCGCCGAGGATGCAGAGGCCGGTGGTGACGGCGCCGTGCCCGGCGTCGCCCATGAGCTGACGGATCGCGTGCGTGGCGAACAGTGCGCCGATCGTCGCCACCGCGAATGCCGAGGCGAGGGCGCTGGAGCGCAGGAAGGCGAGGACCGCGCCCCGAGTCTCGTTCATCGCTCGCCAGGCAGGTCGCCCTGCTCGCCGATCAGCCGCTGCTCCGACGCACCGCGCCCCACGAGGGGGGCCTGCTTGATCTTGAATGCGAACATGACGAGGAACATCCAGCCCCAGCTGAGCAGGGGGGTGGACTCCGCCAGGCCCTGCACGAGGAGCACTGCTCCGGTGAGGGTCGGGAGAAGGGTCACGGGGGAGTAGGGCCTGTCCGCTACGAGATCCCAGCGCGGACGGTCGACGGCGAAGAACCACGAGCGCCAGACGAAGGCGAGATACGCGGCCGCGAGGAGTGCCACCCCGATCCCGCCGAGCTGGAGGAAGACGTCGAGCCACATGTTGTGGGCCTGCATGACGCTGACGCCGTGGTCGAGGATCCAGCCGTCGAACGCGGGGTCGCTCGGGATCCACGGGCTCGCGAAACCCCAGCCGATCACCGGGTGCTCCGAGGCCCGGTCCCAGACCGACCCCCAGATGGATTCGCGGCCGGTGAGGTCGCTCGAGCGGCCCAGTGCGGCGAACACGCCGTCGCGGATGAACCAAGCCGCGGCGAGGCCGCCCGCGGCGACGACGGCGTAGAGGGCGTAGTACCTCGTCCGCTCGCCCGCGCGCGTGGTGGTCCGCATGAGGAGGACGGTCGCGAGGACGACCACGACGAGTGCGGCCGCGATCGTCGCCGTCGCCGAGCCCGCCCGGAAGAAGAGGTAGAGCGACAGGGCGATCCACAGTGCCAGTGCGGGGCGGCGGGGCGCGCGTGAGGCGACGCGGATCGCGAAGACGATCACGCCGAGGAGCGCGACGTAGGCGAGCGCGTTCGAGTTGCCGAAGACGCCCTGGATCCGACCGCCGTCGAAGAGGTTGTCGCGCGACCAGAGCACGATCGGGTCGTCGACCGGGCGAGCGGGGCGGACGAAGCCGGGCAGGATGGGGCCGTCCCAGATGAGCGACACCCACAGCTCGAAGGCCACGGAGAGCGCGAGAATCCACTTGAGGGCCGACGCGATCGCCCGCACGAGTTCCCGCCACGTCAGCACGGATCCGACGAACAGCGCCTGCGAGGTCGTGATGACGAGGAGGGTCAGTGTCGGAATCGACGTGTCCGGCCAGGCGGTCCAGATCAGGGAGGACAGGCCCCACAGTGCGTAGGCGAGGGCGTACCAGGGCAGGCGCCGCCATTGGATGCGCGGGCGGATCACGAACCAGATCACGATCGACACGACGAAGATCCCGATTCCGATCGCGGTCGACACGGGGAGGCCGAAGGCGACGAGCGGCGACGTCCCCGACAGGGCCATCGCGATCACGAAGATGCACCAGCCCCGCAGCAGCAGGTGCCCGGACGTCTCGCGCACGGGCGCGGCCGGGGGCGCTGCGAGCGGATGCTTCGTGTGAACGGCCATGGTGAGAGCAGGCTATCGCGCGGACCTAGGCTGGAACCGTGCTGGAGACGCTGACGAACGCGCCCCGTGACTACGCCTGGGGATCAGAGACGCTCATTCCCGCCCTTCAGGGGCGGGAGCCGAACGGACGGCCGGAGGCGGAGGTCTGGTTCGGCGATCATCCCGGCAGCCCGGCCCGCGTCGGCGACGGCCGCACGCTCAGCGAGGTGCGAGCGGATGCCGGCCGGCCGCCGTTGCCGTACCTGCTGAAGATCCTCGCGGCATCGTCGTCCCTGTCCATCCAGGCCCATCCCTCGATCGCCGAGGCCGTCGAGGGGTTCGCGCGCGAGGAAGCCGCCGGCATCCCGCGCGACGCGGCCGAGCGGACCTACCGCGATGACAACCACAAGCCCGAGATCATCGTCGCGCTGAGCGAGCGCTTCCGGGCCCTGGTCGGGCTGCGCCCTGTCGCGCGCACCCGCGAGCTGCTGTCGGTGCTCGGAACGGCGCCGGGCGTCGTGGCTCTCCGCGAGGCGCTGGACGCGCCCGACGAATCGGCTGCGCTCCGCACGGTGATCGAGGACGTCCTCTCGGGGCGGAGCGAGGCGATCGTCGCGGATGTGTCGGCCGCGCTCGCCGGCGCCGAATCCCGGGACTTCGCGGAGGAGATCGACGTGCTCCGGGCGATCACCCGCGACTTCCCCGGCGACCCCGGGATCGTCGTTGCTCTCCTCATGAACCTCGTCGTCCTCCGCACGGGCGAGGCGGTCTTCGCCCCGGCCGGTGTCCTGCACGCCTACCAGGACGGCCTCGGAGTCGAGCTCATGGCGGCGAGCGACAACGTGCTCCGCGGCGGACTGACACCCAAGCACATCGACGTGCCCGAGCTCATGAGCGTCGTGGACACCCGACCCGCACCCGCTCCGGTCCTCGTGCCGACGCGAGGCGACGAGGGGGAGCTCTTCGATGCGGGCGTTCCCGACTTCGCGCTGACGCGCGTCGAGGTCGATGGTGCCGATGCCCGGGTCGCCCTCTCCGGTCCGGCCATCGTCCTGGCCGCCGAGGGCGCGGTGACCGTCCGCGCAGGGGGAGTCCGTGTCGACCTCGTCTCGGGTGCTGCGGCCTACGCCGACGATGAGGAGACCCTGGTGCTCTCCGGCCACGGTACGGTCTATGTCGCGCAGCCCGGGCGCTCCCACTGACGATTCACCGGTGATCGGGTGCTCCGCCACCCTCGCGACACGCCGATGCGCCTCAAGAACATTCACTCAGGGGTTGAGGGTTTACGATCTGCGACTTGACCGGAGCGAATGACACGGGTGTAATTTAGGGACGAGCCGCTCAGCGGTCAGGTTCTACAGGTGGGAGAGCAAGATGACGGGTTACCGTTCCGGCGTTCCCGAGAACTGGTTCGTCGATCCGGTCAATCTCGGCGTCCCCGGCGTCCGTCGTGCCGCCCCGACCGACGAAGACACCGCCCTCGCCTGGCAGGCGGATGCGCTGTGCGCACAGACCGACCCCGAGGCCTTCTTCCCGGAGAAGGGCGGATCGACCCGCGACGCCAAGCGGATCTGCACGACCTGCGACGTTCGCGGCGAATGCCTCGACTACGCGCTGCAGAACGACGAGCGCTTCGGCATCTGGGGCGGACTCAGCGAGCGCGAACGCCGCAAGCTGAAGCAGCGTCGCGCGTCCTGAGCGATTCGCGCCACCCCGCGTCTCCTCCCGTGCACGCCGGTGCATCCGCTTAGGCTGACCAGGCCATGCCCGCCCGAGTCCACGCTTTACTGGTCGTGCGCCCTTCCGGGCGCGGCCCCACCGACCTTCATCTGAGTCGAACGCTGCGCGCGCTCGCCGCTCAGACGCGCCGCGCCGATGTCCTCACGGTCGTCCTGTGCGGTCCCGACGACCGTCTGCGCGCCCTCGCCTCCGAGTCCGGCGCCGAAGCCGTCATCGTCGCCCCCCGGGGCACCGGCTTCGCCGACGCTCTGGCGCTCGCGAGTCGCCGCCTGGTCGGAGACGCTGTCTGGCTGCTCGCGCAGGACACCGCGCCGGCGCCGGACGCCCTCGCCCGGCTGACGGCTGCGCTCGAGACCGCCCCGTCCGTCGCTCTGGCCGCACCGAAGCTCGTCTCGTGGGACGACCCGACGAAGATCGTGTCGCTCGGCGTGACGATGACCGTCGGAGGCCGCACGGTCGGGCTCGCGGACGGCGAACTCGATCAGGGTCAGCACGACGCCGGCGAGGACGTCCTCGGCACCGACATCCGCGGCATCCTCGTGCGTTCGCAGGTGTGGACGGCGCTCGCCGGCATCGACCCCGCGCTCGCCGGCGCCGATGAGGGGCTCGACCTCGGCATCCGGGCGCGGTTGGCGGGCGGCCGCGTCGCCCTCGCGCCCGCCGCGCTCGTCGCCGTCGCCGGCGACGGCGTCGCCGGCACACCGGTCGGACGCACACCCGTCGCGCGGGGACGCCGTGCCTATGCCGCCCGCACTGCTCAGCTGCACCGGCGGCTCGCCTACGCGCCCGCGGCGACCGTGCTCCTGCACTGGCTGTCGCTGCTGCCCCTGGCGTTGTGGCGCTCGCTCGGACACCTCGTCGCGAAGCAGCCGGGACGGATCGGCCCCGAGTGGGCCGCCGCGGCGACGGTGCTGGTGCGCATCCCATCCCTGGTCCGCGCCCGACGGCGGATCCGCCGAACGCGCCAGGCGTCCTGGCTTCAGCTCGCGCCGCTGCGCATCGGACGTCGCGACCTGCAACAGCGCCTCGACGATCACGCGCCCTCTGCCGTGGCATCGGACGGTGCCCGCTTCTTCAGTGGGGGCGGCGCCTGGCTCGTGCTCGGGGCACTCGCGACCTCGCTGCTCGCCTTCGCCTCGCTTCTCGCGTGGCCCGTCCTCGGCGGCGGGGCACTCGCGCCGCTGCGGACCGAGGTGGCGGCGCTGTGGTCGGATGCCGCGTACGGCGCCCGCGCGCTGGGGTGGGAGACGTCCGGTCCCGCCGATCCGTTCGCTGCCGTCATCGCCCTCGTGGGCTCGCTCTTTCCTCCCGCGCCGTCGCGGGCGCTGGTGATCCTGTGGGTGCTGGCCCTGCCGCTCGCGGCGCTCGGCGGCTGGTTCGCCGCCACCCGTGTGACCGAGCGGGCCATCGTGCGGGCCGCTGCGGGCTTCGCCTGGGCCGTGGCGCCGACCTTCCTCGCGGCGCTCGTCGACGGTCGCCCGAGCGCCGTCATCCTCCACCTGGTGCTCCCGTGGCTCCTCTACACGGCCGCGGCCGCGCGCCGGTCGTGGAGCAGCGCAGGCGTGGCCTCCCTCCTGTTCGCCGTCGTGATCGCCTGCGCACCGTCGGTCTTCCCTGCCGCGCTCGCGATGTGGATCGTCGCGCTCCTGCTCACCGTCACCCTGCGACGCGGCCGAGGCATCGGTCGCGTGGCCTGGCTCATCGTTCCGACGCTGGTGATGTTCGCTCCGCTGGTCTGGCGACAGCTCGCCGACGGCAATCCGCTCGGACTCCTCGCCGATCCGGGGCGACCGCTCGCCGGGGCGCCGTTCGGTGGGGAGTGGGTAGACCGTCTCCTCATGGTCTTCGGCTTCCCCACGGCCGATGCGTCGGGATGGTCCGACATGCTCGGCATCGACACGCTCGGCTGGGCAGCGATCGCACTGAGCGCCCCGGTCGTCGCCCTCGCCGTCGCTGCTCCGGTGTTCGGCAGGCTCGTGCCCGCGGCACTCGGACTCCTCCTGGCGGTCTCGGGCATCCTGACGGCCTTCGTCGCCTCGGGCATCGCCGCGGCGACGTCGATGAGCGGGCCCGTGACCATCTGGCCGGGTGCGGCGCTCAGCGTCGCATGGGCGGGACTCCTCCTCGCCGTCGTCGCCGGGCTCGACGGCGCGGGGCCGGAGGGCGCGCGCAGCCGAGGGGCGGGGCCTGTGGTCCCCGCCGTCTCGGCCGTCGTGGTGATCGCCTTCCTGGCGGTGGGGGCCGTCCCCGCGCTGACCGCACCCGTGCGGGGTGAAGCGGCCCTGACGGACGGACCCGCCAGCACTCTCCCCGCCTATGTCAAGACCGCCGGCAGCGAGGAGGAACGGATGGGGGAGCAGACCGCCACGCTCGTTCTCACTGCCGGCCCTGACGGGGGCTTCGCGGCATCCGTGGTGTGGGGCGCGAGCGAGACGCTCGGCGCTCAGACGACGCTGCAGTCCACCCGGCGCGACCTCTCCGACGGCGACACCGAACTCGGCCGGGTGACCGCCGATCTGGTCACCTCGAGCACCGGCGACGTCGTCGACCGGCTCGGTGGGCACGGCGTCGCGTACGTGCTGCTCGAAGCCGAGCGCGGCGAAAGCGATGTGGCCCGCGCCACCCGTCTCGCAGCCCAGACCGTCCTCAATCAGCGCGCCGATCTCGTCAGCGTCGGGACGACGGCGCGCGGCATCCTGTGGGGCGTCGACGGGCCGATCGCGGAGCGCCGAGCCGACGACGACGCCGGTCCGCTCACCGGGCAGATCGCGCTGCTGCAGCTGGGAGTCGTCGCGATCGCGCTGCTCCTGGCCGTCCCCACGCGCTCGAGCCTCCGCGAAGCGCGTCGCCACTCCCGTGTGATCGGCGTCAGGAGAGCATCATGAGCACCGCCCCCCGCCGCATCCGTGCCCTGGTCGGCGGTGTCATCGCCGTCGCTGCGGTCGCCGGTGTCGCCCTCGCCGTGCCGGCCTCGTGGCCCCGGGTCGACCGGAACGTGCTCTCGGTGACCGCCGATCCCGAGGCGTCCACGTCGCGGCTCGCATGCGGCGGAGCGACCCTCGTGCTCGGGCGCGACCCCGAGAACGTGTCGTCCCTCGCCGCGGCCGCGACGCAGCGCGTCACCGTCGGGGTCAGCCCCGCGGCTGCGGAGGCGGCCCCGGGCGAGATGGCCGTGCCCGACGTGCCGGGGGGCCCGCCCGCCACATCCTTCGCCGCGGAGCCCACCGGCGGCGCCCGCACCGATCTCGCCGCCGCCGGATCGTCGACGGCCGATGACGAAGACCTCGCGGGGTTCGCCGCCGCCGCGTGCACCCCGCCCACCATGGAGTCCTGGCTCGTCGCCGGCAGCGGCCTGACGGGCGCGGCCGATCTCGTCGTCATCGCGAATCCGGGCGATGTCGCCTCCCGTGTCGATCTCACCGTGTTCGGGGCGGAGGGGTCGGTGGCGCCCGAGGCGGGCGCCGACATCCTCGTCCCCGCGGGATCTCAGCGCGTCGTGCCGCTGGCGTCCCTCGCCCTCGGCGAGGCGAACCCGGTCGTCCGCGTGACGGCCGCGCAGGCGCCCGTCCAGGCGACCCTCCAGTCCTCGCTCACCCGGACCCTCGTACCGGGCGGCATCGACCAGAGCGACGCCACGTCGCGGCCGGCCACGCAGCAGGTCATCCCCGGCATCGCGGCCGCGGGTGGGCCGGGAGCCGACACGATCGTCCGGGTTCTGGCGCCCTCCGACGACACGACCGCGAGCGTCACGGTCACGGAGGTCGGTGCGTCGGCTCCGACATTCGCCGCGCGCGACCTCGAGCTCGTCGCCGGCACGCCCCTGGAGGTCGACGTCGAATCGCTCGCCGCCGGGCGCTACCGCGTCGACGTCGAGGCCGAGGCTCCCGTGGTGGCCTCGCTCTGGACGGCCACGGGCGTCGGGGCAGGCTCGGACTTCGGCTGGTTCGCCGCGGCGGATCCCCTCTCGGTGCCGAGCCTTTTCGCGGTCGCGGCGGGACCCTCGCCTCGGCTTGCCATCGCGGCGGGAGCGGACGACGCGACGGTGACGGTGACCTCGGATGCCGGTGAGGGCGACGCGCGGGAAGTCGAGGTGCCGGCAGGCGGCGCCGTCTCCATCGCCGTCGAGCCGGGATCCGTCTACCGGATCGATGCGGGCGAGGAGACGATCCGGGCGAACGTCGTCTATGCCGGTGACGGCGCCGTGGCCGGGTACCCGGTGGTGCCGGCGGATGCCGCTGCGTCGCCGGTGGTGGTCCGCCCCCGCTGAGCGCGGCGCGGCGTCAGAACCGGAAGCGGTCAGGGCCGAGGTCCCACGGGTCGCGGTCGAGGTACTCCGCCGCCGCGCGGAACACGCAGCTCTCGATCATCATGCGGCGGTGCAGGTCGTCGTTGCGATGCAGGTGTGCGAGCCGCTCGATCGGCAGTCGGAACAGGATGATCCGCTGCTGGTCGGGGAGGATGGACCATCGCGGGATGCCGTCGGCGTCTGCCGCGGGAGGCATCCAGCCGATGTCGAACCGCACGTCACGCAGTTCCGGCCACGCGCTCCGCAGGAACTCGACAGCCGTCGTCACCGTGAGGTCGAACTTCTCGGCACGTGTCTCGATCGCGGGCAGCGGCGGCCGCACGACGGAGCTGCGGTCGAGGCGTCCGTGGCGTCCGTGCCGGTCGGGGCGGACGGCTGCACGGGTGCGGCGCCTCATGAGTCGACCTTGCAGGGCATGACGCCATCCTAGGCGGCGTGCGCGCTCAGCGGCCGGTGCTCCGCGAGCCGGCGTCGATGCCCGCGGCGATGAGATCGAGGGCGGCGCGGAAGTCGTCGCCGGTGCGGGTGAGGTGCGCGGGAGTGAGCGTCGCGGCATCCGCTGTCGCCCCCCATCCGTCGGCGGCGCGCCGCTGCTGCTCGTGGAAGGTGTAGCCCACGACGAAGTGGGTGACGGCATCCGCGATCGCACGGACCGGCACGCCGGGCTCCGCGAGCCGTGCCAGCTCGGCGTGCACCGGGGAGGTCACGAGGCCGAGCGCGAGAGAGCTCGACACGACCTCGGCGCCGTCGCGGTAGGTGAGCAGGCGCTCGCGCAGGCGGTCCCCGAGCAGGCGTGCGCTGCCCGCGATGCTGCCCCCCGGCGACGCGTCCATCATTCGGAGGGGGGCGAGGATCCGCTCGCTGACGGCGGCCAAGAGCTCCTGCTTGCTCGCGACGTGCCAGTACAGGGCGCTCGGCTGGACGCCGAGAGCATCGGCGAGCCGGCGCATCGAGAGATCGGGCAGGCCGAGCTCGTCGAGCAGGTGGAGGGCCGCATCGACGATGTCGTCGCGTGAGCGCCGCGGAGCCCGGGGGGAGGGGTTTTGCTCCGACGGGGTCATCTCGGTACTGTACCTGAACGGTGTTCACCTGAACGCCGTTCAGGAGGATGCCATGACCCAGCCCGCTACCGCGCGTCGCCGCTTCGACACGACCGACCTCGCCCGGGCGGGGGTGTTCGCGGCCGTTATCGCCGTCCTCGGCCTGCCCGGGTCGATCAGCGTGTTCGGCGGTGTGCCGATCACCGTTCAGACCCTCGGCGTCATGCTCGCCGGCGCGATCCTCGGACCGGCCGTCGCGGCGCTGTCCGTCTCGACCCTCCTGGCTCTCGTCGCGCTCGGGCTGCCCCTCCTCGCCGGCGGGCGTGGAGGCCTCGGCGTGTTCGTCGGGCCGACCGCCGGATACCTCGGCGGGTGGCTCGTGGGCGCGGTCGTCGTCGGCGCCCTCGTGCATGCCGGCGGACGGCGACCGGTGTGGTGGCGCACCTTCCTCGCCATGCTCGTCGGCGGGGTCGTGGTCATCTACGCGATCGGTATCCCGGTGCAGAGTCTCGTCCTCCGGCTCGCGATCGACCAGGCCGTCTGGGCGAGCCTGGCCTTCCTGCCCGGCGACCTGGCCAAAGCGGTCATCGCCACGGTGATCGTCGGCGCTCTGGTCCGGGGGTACCCGAGGGCCTTCCGCCGCACGTGGTGTTCCCGGGCTGCGGTGCCCGCCGCGACGCCGACCACCGCTCCGGTCGGGGGATGAGCCTGCTCCGCGCCGAGCGCTTGGCGGTGCGGCTGGGAGACAGCGAGGCCCTGAGCGACGTCTCCGTCGACATCTCGGCGCGGACCGTCGCGGTGGTCGGGCGCAACGGGTCGGGGAAGTCCACGCTCGCACGGGTCGTCGGCGGGCTGGTGCGTCCCACCTCGGGCGAGGTCGCGGTTCTCGGCCTCGACGTCGTGGCCGACGCGCGCGAACTCCGCCGCCGTGTCGCGATCGTCTTCAGCAACCCCGACGCGCAGATCGTGATGCCCACCGTGGCCGAGGACGTCGCGTTCTCCCTCCGCGGGGAGCGCATCCCGCGCGGCGAACGCGACGAGCGGGTCGCGGCCGCGCTCGACCGCTTCGGCCTGACCGCGCTCGCGGATCACCCGGCGCACGATCTGTCCGGGGGGCAGAAGCAGCTCCTCGCGCTGTGCGGGGCCTTCGTCCGGCGGCCGGGCCTCGTCATCGCCGACGAGCCGACGGCGTACCTCGACGGTCCGAACGCCCGCAAGATCGCCGATCACCTTTTGCAGACCGACGGGCATCGGCTGATGCTCGTCACGCACGATCTCGCGCTCGCCCGCCGGTGCGAGCTCGCCCTGCACGTCGACCGCGGACGGATCGCGGCTCTCGGCCCTGCGGCCGACGTCGTCGCCGCCTACGAGGCGTCCTGGGCGTGCTGACCCTGTTCCGGCCCGGCGCGGGACCGTGGCACCGGATGCCGACGGGCCCGAAGACCGTGCTGCTCGCCGTTCTCGTGCTCGGCGTGTCCGTGCTCCCGGCGACCTGGGGGTTCGCCGTGGTTCCGGTCGCCGCCTGCATCGCCGCCTACGCGCTGCCCGGCGTCGGACTCGGCGAGCTCGGGCGACAGGTGTGGAGCCTCCGCTGGCTGATCGCGGTCAGCCTGCTCGGTCAGGCGATCTTCCTCGGCGCCGAACCCGCTGTCGTCGGGACCCTCCGGATCATCGCGGCCGTGACCCTCGCCTCGCTGCTGGCGGTGACCACGCCGGTCTCCGTGCTCCTCAGCTCGTTCGAGCGGGCACTCGGCCCTGCCCGCGTCGTCGGCGTCGATCCGGCCCGGGCCGCGCTGCTGCTCGTCGTCGCCCTGGGTACGGTGCCCACCCTCGTCCGCCTCGCGGGAGACGTCCGGGACGCGCAGCGCGCCCGGGGAGGACCCCGCGGCATCCGCTTCTTCGTCGTGCCCTTCCTGATCCTGGCGCTCCGTCACGCCGACGATCTGGGCGACGCCCTCACCGCGCGGGGAGTCGAGTGACGGCGATCACGGATCGTGGTTTTCGGCGCGGCATCCGGATGCCGGTGCATCCCGTCGTTAGCGTGGACGACGATGGATGACCGACTCTGTTCCAAGGTGGGCTGTGCCCGCGAGGCTGTCACGACCCTGACCTACGACTACGGCGATCAGATGGCCGTGCTCGGTCCGCTCGGCGCCGGCAACGACCCGCACGCGCACGATCTGTGCGCGATCCACACGGGTCGGATGTCCGTCCCCAAAGGCTGGGTCGTCGTCCGTCACGAGACCCTCCGCGCCTGAGCCGACATGGGAGGATGGGCGCGTGCCCACACCCGTGAAGACCTTCGACCACGTCGTCGCCGACATCTCCCTCGCGGAAGCCGGTCGCCACCAGATCCGCCTCGCCGAGAACGAGATGCCGGGTCTCATGGCGCTCCGCGAGGAGTACGGCGCAACGCAGCCCCTCGCCGGTGCGCGCATCGCCGGCTCACTCCACATGACCGTGCAGACGGCGGTCCTCATCGAGACGCTCGTCGCCCTCGGCGCGCAGGTGCGCTGGGCCAGCTGCAACATCTTCTCGACGCAGGACGAGGCCGCTGCCGCCATCGTCGTCGGACCGACCGGTACGGTCGACGCCCCGGCCGGGGTACCCGTCTTCGCGTTCAAGGGCGAGACGCTCGCCGAGTACTGGGAGCTCGCCGACCGGATCTTCGACTGGTCGGCCGAGGGCTTCGACGGCCCGAACCTGATCCTCGACGACGGCGGCGACGCGACCCTGCTCGTCCACAAGGGCGTCGAGTTCGAGGCCGCCGGTGCGGTGCCGGATGCCGCGCACACCGACTCGGCCGAATACCGCATCGTGCTCGACACCCTCCGCACGAGCCTCGCGCGCGATCCGCAGCGCTTCACCCGGATGGTGGCTGGGCTCATCGGTGTCACCGAGGAGACGACGACGGGCGTCCACCGCCTGTACGAACTGCACGCGGCCGGAAAGCTCCTTTTCCCCGGGATCAATGTCAACGACTCGGTCACCAAGTCGAAGTTCGACAACAAGTACGGCATCCGGCACTCGCTCCCCGACGGCATCAACCGTGCCACCGACGTTCTCATCGGCGGCAAGGTCGCCTTCATCGTCGGCTACGGCGACGTGGGTAAGGGCGCTGCCGAGGCACTCCGCGGGCAGGGCGCACGCGTCATCGTCAGCGAGGTCGACCCGATCTGCGCGCTGCAGGCGGCGATGGACGGCTATCAGGTCGCCCGGTTCGACGACGTCGCCGACCAGGTGGACATCGTCATCACGGGTACCGGGAACACCCGCGTCGTCACGGTCGATCACCTCCTCGCGCTCAAGCACCTCGCGATCGTCGGCAACGTCGGTCACTTCGACGACGAGATCGACATGGCCGCGCTCGAGGCGCTGCCGGGCGTCGAGAAGATCGAGATCAAGCCGCAGGTGCACGAGTACCGCCTGCCGACGGGGCGCAGCATCCTCGTCCTCTCCGAGGGGCGCCTGCTGAACCTCGGGAACGCGACGGGGCACCCGTCGTTCGTCATGAGCGCGTCGTTCACCAACCAGGTCCTCGCGCAGATCGAGCTGTTCCTGCGCACCGAGGAGTACCCCGTCGGCGTCTACGTGCTGCCCAAGGCGCTCGATGAGAAGGTCGCGCGCCTCCATCTGCCCGCGCTCGGGGTGCAGCTGACGACGCTCACCGATGAGCAGGCGTCGTACATCGGCGTCCCCGTCGACGGGCCGTACAAGCTCGACCACTACCGGTACTGAGCACACCGGCGACCTCTGGCTTCTTTTGATCAGATCAAAAAAGAGGTAGGCTGAGGGTATGTCCGCACCCGTCCTCGACTCCGCCGCCGCTCTTCGCGACGCCGGTCTCCGGGTGACGGAATCGCGGGTCGCCGTCTTCGACGCGCTCGCCGCCCGGCCGCACGCGAGCGCCGACGCGGTGTTCGCCGAGGTCTCGCCCGCACTTCCGCGGGCGAGCCGCCAGTCGGTCTACAACGCGCTCGGCGATTTCGTCGACGCGGGCCTGGTGCGCCGGATCGAGCCGGCAGGTCAGCCGATGCTCTTCGAGCTGCGCGTCGACGACAACCACCATCACCTCATCTGCACCGGCTGCGGTGCGGTGAAAGACGTCGACTGCGCCGTAGGCAGCGCGCCCTGCCTGCACCCGTCCGACGCGCAGGGCTTCCGGATCGCCTCCGCCGAAGTGACCTACTGGGGCCTGTGCGGCGACTGCGCGGCATCCGCACGCTCCTGACCACATCTCTTCTCCACCCGAATCCCCTCACGACCCTCAACCGGAAGGATCACCATGAGTGACCGTGACCCGCAGGCCGAGCCCATCGGAGCCGACGTCTCTGATGTCGACCAGGCCGTCACCCCGATCGACACCCCGGAGGACGAGCGCGCCGACGGCGAGGAGCGTCCCCGCTCCAACGACGCCGACTCCTGCCCCGTCCTGCACGGCGCCCCCGGCGCCGAGCGCCAGAACCACGGCGGCCAGCCGCACCCCACGGTCGGCAACGCCAACCAGGTGTGGTGGCCCAACCAGCTGAACCTCCGGATCCTCAAGAAGAACCCCGCCGTGGCGAACCCCGTCGGCGAGGACTTCGACTACGCCGCGGCGTTCGGGACCCTCGACCTCGCCGCCGTCAAGGCCGACATCGCCGCCGTCCTCACCACCTCGCAGGACTGGTGGCCGGCCGACTTCGGCAACTACGGCCCGCTCATGATCCGCATGGCGTGGCACTCGGCCGGCACCTACCGCGCGACCGACGGCCGCGGCGGCGGCGGCACCGGTCAGCAGCGCTTCGCGCCGCTCAACAGCTGGCCCGACAACGTCAACCTCGACAAGGCGCGCCGTCTCCTCTGGCCCGTCAAGAAGAAGTACGGCCAGTCGCTGTCGTGGGGCGACCTGATGATCCTCGCCGGCAACGTCGCGCTCGAGACCATGGGGTTCTCGACCTTCGGCTTCGGCGGCGGACGCCCCGACGTCTGGGAGCCCGACGACGACGTGTACTGGGGCCCCGAGACGACCTGGCTCGCCGACGAGCGCTACAGCGGTGACCGCAACCTCGAGAAGCCGCTCGCCGCGGTGCAGATGGGTCTCATCTACGTCAATCCCGAGGGCCCGAACGGCGAGCCCGACCCGCTCAAGTCGGCCCGCGACATCCGCGAGACCTTCGGCCGCATGGGGATGAACGACGAGGAGACCGTCGCGCTGATCGCCGGCGGTCACACCTTCGGCAAGACCCACGGCGCCGCGACCGACACCAACCTCGAGGCCAACCCCGAGGCGGCCGGCGTCGAGCAGCAGGGTCTCGGCTGGAAGAACAACCACGCGACCGGTCATGGCGACGACACCATCACGTCGGGCCTCGAGGTCACCTGGACCTACCACCCCACGCGCTGGGACAACGAGTTCTTCCACATCCTCTACGCCTACGACTGGGAGCTCATGAAGAGCCCCGGTGGCGGCCACCAGTGGCGCCCGATCAACGGCGGGGGAGCGGACATGGTCCCGCTCGCCCACTCGAACGGCCGCCGCGAGCCGCGCATGCTCACGAGCGACCTGGCGCTGCGGATGGACCCCGCCTACGACGAGGTCTCACGGCGCTTCAAGGCCGACCCCGAAGCCTTCGGCGACGCGTTCGCCCGCGCATGGTTCAAGCTGACCCACCGCGACATGGGCCCCATCGCGCGCTACCTCGGACCCGAGGTGCCGCAGGAGGAGCTCATCTGGCAGGACCCGGTGCCCGCCGTCGACCACGCCCTCATCGACGACGCCGACGCGGCGTCGCTCAAGGAGCAGCTCCTCGCCACCGGCCTGAGCAGCGCCGAGCTCGTGTCGACCGCCTGGGCCGCGGCATCCACCTTCCGCGGCAGCGACAAGCGAGGCGGCGTCAACGGCGCCCGCATCCGTCTGTCGCCGCAGAAGGACTGGGAGGTCAACAACCCGGCTCAGCTGACGAAGGTCCTCACCGCGCTCGAAGGCGTGCAGGCGCGTTTCGCCGAGGGACGCACCGACGGCAAGAAGGTGTCCCTCGCCGACCTGATCGTGCTGGCGGGCAACGCCGGCGTGGAGCAGGCAGCGCACGCTGCGGGCGCCTCGGTGACCGTGCCGTTCCGTCCCGGTCGGACGGATGCCACGCAGGAGCAGACCGACGAGCGGTCGTTCGACTACCTCGAGCCCGTCGCCGACGGCTTCCGCAACTACTACGGCCCGAACGCCGTGCTGCCTGCGGAGCACCACCTGGTCGACAAGGCGAACCTGCTGACGCTGAGCGCCCCGGAGATGACCGTCCTCGTCGGCGGACTCCGCGCGATCGGCGCGAACTGGGACGGCTCGCCCTACGGCGTGTTCACGGATCGTCCGGGTGCGCTCACGAACGACGTGTTCGTGCAGCTGCTCGACCTCGGCGCGACGTGGAAGGCGGTGGACCCGGGTTCGCACGCGTTCCGGGGTGTCGCCGCCGACGGCTCGGAGATCGGCATCGGCACGCGCGTCGACCTGCTCTTCAGCTCCAACTCGGAGCTGCGCGCCATCGCCGAGGTCTACGCCTCCGACGACGGTGCGGACGCGTTCGTCCGAGACTTCGTCTCGGCGTGGACGAAGGTCACCGAGCTCGACCGGTTCGACCTGCACCGCTGAGGCATCCGGCACGGCCCGTCCCTTCGGGGGCGGGCCGTGCCGCTTCCCACCCGGCTCGTCCGCGTGTCGGTTACTGTGGAGTCACCCGCGGCGAGGATCAGAACCTCGCCCGACCCGAAGGACGAAACCGCCCGCTATGACATCGCGCATCCTGGTTGTCGACGACGACACCGCTCTCGCCGAGATGATCGGAATCGTGCTGCGCACCGAGGGGTTCGAGGTCGCCTTCTGCAGCGACGGGACGACGGCCGCCGAGACCTGGCGCGACAGCAGGCCCGACCTGATCCTCCTCGATCTGATGCTGCCGGGCCTCGACGGCATCGAGGTGTGCACGCGTGTGCGGGCCGAGTCCGGCATCCCGATCATCATGCTCACGGCGCGCACCGACACCGCCGACGTCGTCCGTGGTCTCGAATCCGGCGCCGACGACTACATCGTCAAGCCGTTCAACCCCAAGGAGATGGTGGCGCGGGTCCGCACGCGGCTGCGCCCGGCTGCGGCCCCGCCCTCCGAGGTCCTCCGCATCGGCGACCTCAGCGTCGATGTCGCAGCCCACGAGGTGCGCCGCGACGGCGGCTCGATCGCACTGACGCCGCTGGAGTTCGAACTCCTCGTGGCGCTCGCCTCGAAGCCGCAGCAGGTCTTCACCCGCGAGATGCTCCTCGAGCAGGTGTGGGGCTACCACTACAAGGCCGACACGCGCCTCGTGAACGTGCATGTCCAGCGGCTCCGGGCCAAGGTCGAGCGCGACCCGGACAACCCCCAGATCGTCACCACCGTGCGCGGCGTCGGCTACCGCGCCGGCGCTGCCGTGTGACCGCTCCGATCGGGGTCCGTCGATGTCCGTGAGCACTCGGACCGGCACGCGGACGATCGTCCCGACGTGGCGAGACTGGCGCAGCTGGGCGCGCCGGGTGGGATACACCTGGCGCCGATCGCTCCGATTCCGGACCCTCGCGGTCACGCTCGGGCTGACCGCTCTCACGATCCTCGTCGCCCTCGTGTGGATGGCGCTCGCGATTCAGAACGACCTGTACGAGTCGCGCTCCGATCAGGTGCAGGATGCCGCCAAGCGCGCCACCCAGGCGGCTCAGACGACCTTCGACGCGGCCGTGATCGAGGGCGACGTCGTCGCGCTCCAGGTGCTGATGGACGAGGTCCGACGAGAGATCCTCTCCCGGCAGGGTGGGACGACCATGGTCGCGGTCTTCCGGATCGACCAGGAGCCGTCCGCGATCGCGCCCCAGGGGTTCGAGGGCGGCGGGCTCACGGCGGCGATGATCCAGCCGGCCCTTCGCGAGAGTGTGAAGCTGACCGGTGACCGGCAGTGGTGGCAGTCGATCGGTCTGCCGGACGGCGACGGCGCGGAGGATCCCGGCATCATCGTCGGCCAGCAGCTCCTGCTCCCCGAGGCGGGCGCATACGAGTTGTACTTCGCCTATGACCTGACATCCGAGGCGCAGACGCTGCAGTTCGTCCAGGTCACCCTGTGGGTGGTGGGCATCTCGCTCCTCGTCCTGATCGGGGCCATCTCGCTGTTCGTCCTCCGCTCCGTCACCGTGCCGATCGCCCAAGCAGCCGAGACGAGTGCGAAACTCGCGGCGGGCGACCTCGGCGTTCGCCTGCCGGTGCGCGGAGAGGACGAGTTCGCGACGCTCGGCCGGTCGTTCAACGCGATGGCCGACAGCATCGAGAGTCAGATCAAGGAGCTCGCCGAGCTCTCGCTGGTGCAGCAGCGGTTCGTCTCCGACGTCTCCCACGAGCTCCGCACGCCCCTCACCACGATCCGCCTGGCCGCTGACATGATCAACGACCAGCGCGGCGAGTTCGAGCCGACGACGGCGCGCGCTGCCGAACTCCTGCACGCGCAGGTGCAGCGGTTCGAGGTGCTCCTCGCCGACCTCCTCGAGATCAGCCGCTACGACGCCGGATCGGTGCAGCTCGAGATCGAGCCGACGAGCTTGGCGCACCTCGCCGAGGACGTCATCGAGTCGATGCAGCAGCTGGCGGATCAGCACGGCACCCACGTGCGCCTCGTCGCGCCGGGCGGCTATTCGCCCGTCGAGATGGATCCGCGCCGCATCCGGCGCGTGGTCCGGAACCTCCTCGGCAACGCGATCGAGCACGGCGAGGGCAGACCCATCGTGATCACCGTCGACAGCGATCAGCGAGCGGTGGCTCTCGGAGTCCGCGATTTCGGTCTGGGGATGAGCGCGGCCGACGCCGAGCGGGTGTTCGACCGGTTCTGGCGCGCCGACCCCTCTCGCCGGCGCACCATCGGCGGCACGGGCCTCGGTCTGTCGATCGCGCTCGGCGATGCCCGCCTCCACGGCGGCACTCTGGCGGTCTGGTCGGAGACCGGCGGCGGCACGAACTTCGTGCTCACCCTGCCCCGCCGTCTCGGCGATCACATCGGCACGTCGTCACCGCTCGACCTCGAGCCGCGCGACGGATCGTTGACGTTCGAAGATCTCGGGCTCACCCAGCCGATCACCCTTCCCGACAGGTCGGCGGAGAGCACGGACGCGGAGGGAACGCGATGAGACGACGTCGGATGTTCGGTCTGGGCGCCCTCGCGGGCCTGCTGGCCCTGGCGCTCGTCGCGTGCGCCGGCCTGCCAGTCGACGGCCCCGTCCACGTCGGGCGCTCCATCGACGAGGTCGAGGGTCTGCCCGAATTCGCCTTCGTGCCCGACGGGCCGGTCGCCGATTCCACGCCCCAGCAGATCGTCGAAGGGTTCATCGCGGCCGGATCCGGCCCGCGGGGGAACTGGGGCGTGGCGCAGCAGTATCTGACCCCCGGTTTCCGCGACGTGTGGAAGCCGCAGGCCGGCGTGACGATCTACGCCGCCGGCAATCGCACGGTCGACGTCCTGAGCGACCAGGAGATCGTCGTCACGGTCCAGCCGGTGGCGACGGTCGACGGCACCGGCGCCTATGAGCCCGGCGGGGAGGGCGACATCGCGCTGCGCTACCAGCTCACCCAGCAGGACGGGCAGTGGCGCATCTCGCAGGCACCCAACGGCGTCGTCCTCGACGCCAACCGCTTCAGCACCGTCTTCCGCAGCTACGAGCTCGCCTACTTCGATCAGGACTGGAGCGCGATCGTGCCCGACGTCCGCTGGTTCCCGGCGACGAATCCGGCGACCCGGATCGCCGATGCGCTCGTCACGGGGACGCCGAGCCCGTGGCTCGCCGGGTCGGTGCGCTCGTCTTTCACCGGGGGAGTCGCCCTCACGCAGCCGGCCGTCCCGGTCGACGCCGGAGTGGCCCGCGTGTCGCTCGATGCGGGCGCGCGCGACCTCAGCCGCGAGACCATCTCTCGGATGCGGACGCAGTTGCAGCAGAGCCTCGCGGGCGCCGGCATCATCGACGTGCAGCTCCTCATCGGCGACGAGGTGCTCGATGTGTCGGCCGTGCCTCTCACGGAGAACCGCGTCGACGTGCGACCGCTCGTCTACCTCGAGGATCGGCTGGGTTTCTTGTCGGGCGCCGAACTCGAGGAGGTCGCCGGGCTCACCGCCGCGCTCCGCGGCGTCGACCTCGAGTCGATCGAGACGAACGCGGGTCGGACGACCGCCGCGGTCCGGACCGGTTCCGGCGCGGTGCTCCGGGTCACGACCGACGCGGGCATCGCCGAACTCGATACGCGAGCCGGGATGACCGCGCCGTCGATCGATCCGTTCGACTACATCTGGACCGTGCCCGGCGCCGTTCCCACCGACGTCGTCGCCTACGGGCCGGACGGATCGGCGCAGCTGATTCCGGGTGGGTGGCCGGGAGCGACGAGCGTCGCCTCCATGCGCGTCTCCCGCGACGGCACGCGCATCGCGGCGCTCGTGCGCGACGGTGCTCAGCCGGCCGTATGGGTGGCGGGCATCGTCCGCGACGTCGACGGCACCCCCACCGGAATGAGCGAGCCTCACGTGGTCGCTCTCCTGCCGGGCGAGGGGATCGAGCTCACCTGGCTCGACGATGCCACCCTCGCCCTCATCTGGAGCGACGGCGAACAGGACGTGATGCGTGAGCAGCCCGTCGGCGGTGAGGGCAGCGATGTCCGCGCCCCGGACGGCGTCGTCTCGATCGCCGGCGGCAATCAGTCCGGCAGCGTGCGCCTGCGGACCTCCGACGGCGCGCTGTTCGTGCAGCGCGGATCGTGGCAGTTCCTCGCGTCCGAGGTCGAGGTGCTGGCGGTGCAGCAGGGCTCGCCGGGCTGAGCTTCCTCCCCAGGCAGTCCGGAACGCGCGCGTCCACCAGGGTCGAGCAGGTCCCTCGGCGCCCTCCGGTTTAACGCGACGCTGGACGGATGCCGGTTCCCCCCGCCGTCTCCCGCGCCCTCGCCGAGGCGCTCGGCGTGCTGTTCCCGCTCTCGTGCGCGGGGTGCGATGCACCCGACGCCGTCCTCTGCGAAGCCTGCCGGGCGGAGCTCGCTCCGGCGCCGACCCGGCGGACGCTGCCCTGCGGGCTGGAGGTGCGCAGCGCCATCCGCTTCGAGGGCGTGCCGGCGCGGGTCATGCGGGCGCTGAAGGAGGAGGGGCGCACGGCGCTCGCGCGACCGTTCGGTCGGGCGCTCGCGGAGATCTGGCCCGGCACGGACCTCGTCGCCGTGCCGATCCCGACCTCGCGGGCGTCGATGCGCACGCGGGGCTTCGCGGTGCCCGACCTCCTGGTGCGGCGGGCCGGTCATCGTCCCGTGCGGTTGCTCCGAGCGCAGCGCCCGGCCGACGATCAGCGGGGACTTGGCCGTCTCGAGCGGGCTCGGAACGTCGCAGGAACGATGGCGGCGGCACCGTGCCGGGGCCTGCACGTGGTCGTGATCGACGACGTGGCGACCACGGGAGCGACGCTGTCCGAAGCGGCGCGCGCTCTTCGTGAGGCCGGCGCCGTCGTCCACGGCGCCCTCACGGCGGCGTCCACCCCGCTGCGGGTGTCCACATCGAATACTCCCGGTTGACGGAAGGTGACATCGGAGAGCGGGGCCACTACCGTGGGGGGACAGATGGCGAACCCAGGTCCGCCCTTGACCGGGTGGACCGGAACAAGGAGGTCACGATGGAGATCAGTATCGTCGGCGTGGGAGTAAGCGTGAGCGACCGCTTCCGGACAGTTGCCGAAGAGAAGTCGGCCCGCATCGAACACCTGGCCCCCCGCGCCCAGCGACTCGACATCAAGGTCACGCACCGCGCCTATCACAACGGGGCGCGCGAGGACGAGACGGTCGAGATCACGCTCACCGGCAAAGGCCCGATCGTGCGCGCCGAGGCCGTGGACGCCGACAAGTTCGCCGCGCTCGACGTGGCCGTCACGAAGCTCGCCGAGCAGATCCGCCGGGCGAAGGAGAAGCGCGTCGACTCGCGTAACCACCCTCGCGGCGCGAAGCTCGAGAAGGAGAGCGGCACCCTGCAGGGCATCGATGTGGAGCCTGCCTCGGTCGAGGTCCTCCGCGCGGTGGCCACCGGAGCAGTCCCCGTCGTCACCGGACCGGAGGACGAGGACGACTACACGCCCGTCGTCATCCGGACCAAGGAGTTCGGCGCGGAGTGGATGACAGTCGAAGAAGCCGTCGACCGGATGGAGCTGGTCGGCCACGACTTCTTCCTCTTCATCAACGCGCGCACCGACCAGCCGAGCGTCGTCTACCGCCGCAAGGGCTGGGACTACGGCGTGATCTCGCTGTCGACGGTCGCGGCGCCCGCCGCAGAACTGGCATCCTGATCTGACCACGACGAAGGGGCGGATGCTGCGGCATCCGCCCCTTCGTCGTGACCGTGCGGCGGGGTCAGCGCAGCGCGCGGATGATGCCGTCGCTGAAACCGGGCCAGGCGGTGGCCGCCCACTCGCCGAAGGGGCGATCGGTCAATGCGACGACGCCTGCTCCGAGGTCCGGGTCGACCCAGAGGAACGTCCCCGACTGGCCGAAATGGCCGAAGGTGCGCGGGGAGTTGAGGGCGCCGGTCCAGTGGGGTGACTTCTCGCCCCTGATCTCGAACCCGAGGCCCCAGTCGTTCGGGCTCTGGCTCCCGAAGCCCGGGAGGACCCCGCGGCGTCCCTCGAAGGCGACGGACGTGGCCTTCGCGACGGTCTCGGCGGCGAGCAAGCGGGGCTTTTGGAGCTCGGCGGCGAAACGGGAGAGATCGGCCGCCGTCGACCAGCCGCCGGCGGCGGGGGAGTCGCCGATCTCGGTGGTGTGCATGCCGAGGGGTTCGAAGACGGCCTCGCGGGCGTAGTCGCCGAACGAGATGCCGGTCTCGGACTCGAGCAGTTCGCCGAGCGTGTCGAACCCGGTGTTCGAATACAGCCTGCGCTCTCCGGGAGCGGCTCGGACCGCGTCGGAGGCGAAGTCGTATCCCGCCGTGTGCGCGAGAAGGTGGGCGACGGTGGCCCCGGGAGGGCCCGCGGGCTGATCGAGCTGGAGGGCGCCCTCCTCGATCCCGACGAGGAAGGCGTAGGCGCTGAGCGGCTTGGTGACCGACGCGAGCCGGTACCGGCGGTCCTGCTCGCCGAAGGATGCCGCCACGGCGCCATCTGCCGAGATCACGGCGACCGATGCGTGGGGCGCGGGCCATTCCGCCGCGGCCGAGACCGCGGTGTCGAGAGCGGACATCAGTCGAACATGCCGTCGAGGAGCCCGCCGATCATGAGGCCGCCGAGGAGACCCCCGACCATGTTGCCGCCGCCCATGCCCCCGCCCATCCCGCCACCGGGCCCGCCGCGGCGGTTCCAGTCGTCGGGACGCGAGGAGTCGATGTCGTTCTGGGCGAGTTCGAGGGCCTGTCCGGCAAGCTCTCCCGCCCGGCGCGCGAGGTTGAGTGCGCGCTCGCGGTCGTCCTCGTCGATGGGGCCGGCGAAGACCATGAGGTCGGAGCGGATGCGCTCGGCTTCGGCGAGCCGCGTGCGCGCGTCCGCGCCGATCCAACCGCGATGACCGGAGATGACGCTCCGGGCGACGCCGATCTGACGGTCGGCGTCGTCGATCGCGTGCCGCACCTGCGCCTCGGGGAGCACCGGTCGCTCCGCCCGGGCGCGGGCGGTGTCGACGGCGACGTCGAGAGCGGCGTTCGCCGTGCGCAGACGGCTGAGCTCGGCGAAGGGGTCGGGCTTGGAGCCGGCGGGGGTGAGCGATTCGAGCGCATTCTCCAGCTCCAGGGCCGCGGCACCGACGGCGGGAGTCCCGCGCAGGGGCTGCGCTGTCACGAGGTCACCGCGCGAGTCCTCGACGATCGCCGACAGCGTCGATTCGGCGCGGAGCGCCTCGATCTCGAAGGTGTCCACCGCCTCGACGAGTGTGGCGGCCCGGCGAGAGGCCTCGATCGCGGTCTCGAGCGCGAGGTTGGCCTGCTCGCGCTGCCCGGCGTCGCGGCGTCGCTCGGAGACGGCGGCGCTGTGCTCGGCGAAGTCGAGGAGCTGCGCGGCCTCGGTCGCGTTGCCACGGACGGTGCGCATCGCGGCATCCGAATAGCGCGTGCCGAGTCGTTCCAGGGTCGAGGTGAGCGCCGGAAGCCGCTCCCGCAGGCGTTCCACATCGGTGCGGATGCCGGCGATGATCTCCGGTGCCCGGCGCGCCCGGGCGATCGCCTCGCCGAGCGTCTCCATGCGGTCGGACAGGAGATCCTCGGCCCACTCGCACAGCTGCACGATGCGCGCATTGCGGGTGCGGAGCTCTTCGGGGGTGTCGGGGATCTCATCGAAGTTCAGCTGATTGAGGTGGAACGCCTCGCCCAGGTGCTGCCGCACCGCTGCCAGCGCCTCGCGCAGATCGTTGGTCGGCTCGCGGCCGAGTTCGATCTCGGCGTAGGCCAGTTCGTCCTCCGTGACGCGGATCCGCTCATCGGCGGCGACGAGCGCGGCCCCGGCCTTCCGTGTCAGTTCGGCGTCCTGCGCCTGCATCTCCGCGTCGTCGCGCTTGCGTCTGCCCCAGAATCCCGCCATGGCCCGATCCTACGTGGCGGTTCGGCGTCCGTGGCGGGTGGGCGCGCGCCGGGGTCGGGCCTCGAGCACGACCGCGACACCCGCCGCCTCGCCCAGCACCCTCGAAGGTCACGGACCGATAACATGGCGTGTGTATGTCTGCGCGTCCCGCGTGGTCTGCGCTCCGGCTCCCGTCGACACTGTGCGTCGGGGGGACCTGACAGATGGAGATCCTCCGTGGCCAACCCACTCGAGAAACTGCTTCGCGCCGGTGAGGGCCGTGTTCTGCGCCGCCTTCAGCAGGTCGTGAAAGCCGTCGCCGCCCTCGAAGAGGACTACGCGCACCTCACCGACGAGGAGCTGCGCGGCGAGACGGCCGAGCTTCGCTCGCGTTACGCCGACGGCGAATCGCTCGACAAGCTGATGCCCGAGGCCTTCGCCGCCGTCCGCGAGGCGGCCAAGCGCACGCTCGGCCAGCGGCCGTACGACGTGCAGGTCATGGGCGGCGCTGCCCTCCACCTCGGCAACATCGCCGAGATGAAGACCGGTGAAGGAAAGACCCTGACCGCGGCCCTCCCCGCCTACCTCAACGCGATCGCAGGCAAGGGCGTCCACGTCATCACGGTCAACGACTTCCTCGCGTCGTACCAGTCCGAGCTCATGGGTCGCGTCTACCGCGCCCTCGGCATGACGACCGGCACCGTGGTGTCGGGCCAGAATCCCGCTGTCCGGCGCGAGCAGTACGAGGCGGACATCACCTATGGCACGAACAACGAGTTCGGCTTCGACTACCTGCGCGACAACATGGCCTGGCGTCAGGACGACCTCGTCCAGCGGGGCCACTTCTTCTGCATCGTCGACGAGGTCGACTCGATCCTCATCGACGAGGCCCGCACGCCCCTCATCATCTCCGGCCCCTCGTCGGGGGAGGCGAACCGGTGGTTCCTCGAGTTCGCCAAGATCGCCCGGACCCTCGAAGCCGGCGTCGACTTCGAGGTCGACGAGAAGAAGCGCACCGTCGGCGTGCTCGAGCCCGGCATCGAGAAGGTCGAGGACTACCTCGGCATCGACAACCTCTACGAGTCGGCGAACACGCCCCTCATCTCGTTCCTCAACAACTCGATCAAGGCGCTCGCCCTGTTCAAGCGCGACACCGACTACGTCGTCATGAACGGCGAGGTCATGATCGTCGACGAGCACACCGGCCGCATCCTCGTGGGGCGCCGCTACAACGAGGGCATCCACCAGGCCATCGAGGCCAAGGAGGGCGTCGCCGTCAAGGCCGAGAACCAGACCCTCGCCACGGTCACGCTCCAGAACTACTTCCGCCTGTACGACAAGCTCTCGGGCATGACCGGTACCGCCGAGACCGAGGCTGCCGAGTTCATGTCGACGTATCAGCTGGGCGTCGTGCCGATCCCGACCAACCGCCCGATGGTGCGCAAGGACCAGTCCGACCTCGTCTACAAGAACGAGGAGGCGAAGTTCGGGCAGGTCGTGGAGGACATCGCCGAGCGCCACGAGGCGGGGCAGCCCGTCCTCGTCGGCACGGTCAGCGTCGAGAAGAGCGAGTACCTCTCGAAGCTGCTGTCGAAGAAGGGCATCAAGCACGAGGTCCTCAACGCGAAGAACCACGCGCGTGAGGCGGAGATCGTCGCCCGCGCCGGCCGGTACGGCGGAGTGACCGTCGCGACCAACATGGCCGGTCGTGGCACCGACATCATGCTCGGCGGCAACGCGGAGTTCCTCGCCGTGCAGGAGATGAAGGCGAAGGGTCTCGACCCGGTCGAGACGCCCGACGAGTACGAGGCGGAGTGGGATGCCGTCTACGCGGCCGTCAAGGAGACGGTCGCCGAGGAGGCGGCCAAGGTCGTGGCGGCGGGCGGGCTGTACGTGCTCGGCACCGAGCGCCACGAGTCGCGCCGTATCGACAACCAGCTCCGCGGGCGTTCGGGCCGTCAGGGCGACCCCGGCGAGAGCCGGTTCTACCTCTCGCTCACCGACGATCTGATGCGACTGTTCCAGTCGGGTGCCGCCGAGGCGATCCTGGCGCGCACGAACTTCCCCGATGACGTCGCCATCGAGTCCTCCATGGTCACCCGGGCGATCCGCAGCGCCCAGGGGCAGGTGGAGTCCCGCAACGCCGAGATCCGCAAGAACGTCCTCAAGTACGACGACGTCCTGAACCGACAGCGCGAGGCCATCTATGCCGACCGCCGTCAGATGCTCGAGGGCGACGACCTGTCGTCCCGCGTCGAGCACTTCATCGAGGACGCCATCGGCGCGATCATCGACGACCACACCGGCTCTGGACACAACGAGAGCTGGGACTTCGACGCGATGTGGACCGAGCTGAAGACGCTCTACCCCGTCGGCGTCACGATCGACGAGGTCGTCGCCGAGAGCGGGGCGAAGGGCAAGATCACGCCCGAGCTCCTCAAGCGCGAGCTGCTCTCCGACGCCCGCATCGCGTATGCCGCCCGCGAGGAGAAGCTCGGCAGCCCGGCGATGCGCGAACTCGAGCGCCGAGTCGTCCTGCAGGTGCTCGACCGCCGCTGGCGCGACCACCTCTACGAGATGGACTACCTGAAGGACGGCATCGGCCTGCGGGCGATGGCCCAGCGCGACCCGCTCATCGAGTACCAGCGCGAGGGCTACCAGATGTTCCAGTCGATGATGGCGCAGATCAAGGAGGAGTCGGTCGGATTCCTCTACAACCTCGAGGTCGAGGTGCGTCAGGCCGAGGGTGTCGACATCGATGCCCAGGTCGAGGCGAAGGGCCTCGCCACGCCGACCCTCGAGCCGCAGAAGCTGCAGTACACGGCGGCGAACGATGCCGGCGAAGTCGAGGTGCGCAACGACCGCGGCCAGGTCCAGCAGGCCGCGACGAGCAAGGTCCGCCAGGCGGCGGCCCAGGCCCAGGCTCCGGTCGTCGACGCTGCCGAGGGCGGCGCGCGCGGCGCGTTCGGTCAGCGGACCGAGGCCCCCGAGGCCGCTCCGCAGAACCGCGCGGACCGTCGCGCGAACGGCAAGAAGAAGTAACGCATCCGCGGGCCGATCGGCGACCGGGCCACCGGTCGCCGATTGGCCCGCGGCCGCGGGGATATTCTGATCCGATGACACCCCGCATCCTCGACCAGTCGTCCAAGCTCAAAGACGTCCTCTACGAGATCCGCGGGGCCGCCCTCATCGAGGCCGACCGTCTCGAAGACGAGGGCCACACGATCCTCAAGCTCAACACGGGGAATCCGGCCGTCTTCGGCTTCCAGGCCCCCTTTCAGATCGTCCGCGACATGATCGAGGCGATCCCGCAGGCGCACGGCTACTCCGACTCGCGCGGCATCATGTCCGCGCGTCGCGCGGTCGTCTCCCGCTACGAGGAGACCCCGGGTTTCCCGAAGTTCGATCCGAACGACGTCTACCTCGGCAACGGCGTGTCCGAGCTGATCACGATGACGATGCAGGCGCTGCTCGACGAGGGCGACGAGGTGCTGATCCCCGCGCCCGACTACCCGCTGTGGACGGCGATGACGAGCCTCGCCGGCGGCACACCCGTGCACTACCGCTGCGACGATGAGGGCGACTGGCAGCCCGACCTCGACGACATCCGCGCGAAGGTGACCGATCGCACGAAGGCGATCGTCGTGATCAACCCGAACAACCCCACGGGAGCCGTCTACTCGCGCGAGGTGCTCGAGGGGATCGTCCAGATCGCCCGTGAGCGGGACCTCCTCCTCCTCTCCGACGAGATCTACGACCGGATCCTCTTCGACGAGGCCGAGCACATTCCGCTCGCGACCCTTGCTCCCGACCTGCTGTGCTTGACGTACAACGGGCTCTCCAAGACCTACCGCGTCGCGGGATACCGGTCGGGCTGGATGGTCATCACCGGCCCGAAGAAGCACGCGGCAGGTTTCCTCGAGGGCATTCAGCTCCTGGCCTCGACGCGCCTCTGCCCGAATGTGCCCGCGCAGTTCGCCGTGCAGGCGGCGCTATCGGGGGTGCAGTCCATCGATGCGCTCATTGCTCCGACGGGGCGGCTCCACGAGCAGCGGGATGCCGCGTGGGAAGGCCTCACGGCGATCCCGGGCGTAACCTGCGTCAAACCCCAGGGAGCGCTCTACGCGTTCCCCCGGCTGGACCCGAACGTGCACGAGATCCGGGACGACGCCAAGTTCGTCTACGACTTCCTCGTCGCGGAGCACGTGCTGCTCGTCCAGGGCACGGGCTTCAACTGGCCCACCCCCGACCACTTCCGCATCGTCACGCTCCCCGAGGCGCGAGTGCTCTCGGAGGCCATCGAGCGGCTCGGCAACTTCTTGGCGTCGTATCGCCAGTGAGCTGAACTCGGCTCAGAGCAGCGCGAGAGAGGTGGCGCGCCAGCGTCCGTCCCATCCCTCGAATCGCATCGCGACCGCCCGGGTGCGCGCGGGGCCGGCGACGATGACGACCGCTTCGACGACACCGTCGGCCGGCTCGCACCGTCGCGTGCGGAGGATCTGGTGCACGGGCCGGGCGGCGACGATCCCGCGCGCGCTCCGGGCGCGCGTCGAAAGGTTGGCCCGGGTGACGAGCGCCCGGTAGGCGTCCTCACCGAGCCACCGCGCCAGCTGATCCACCTCCCGGACGCCGGCGAGGACCTCCAGAACGCCGATGGTCAGGTTCGTGACGAGCGGCGCCACATCGGGCAGGTCCCGGGATGACGTGCGTTGCGGGGCGAAGTACTCCGCGACGTCGAGGGAGCTTCGGGGCCGCGCGGCAGGGGAGTCGTCGAGTGCGGGCAGAGACATGTCGGTTCCTCTCGTCGACAAGATCAGGGCGGAGCGATGAGTGGACCGAGTACAACACAGCGGCAAAGCCGGATGGATGAGAATCCTCCAACCTGTGGATAGCGCTGCGGGCACCGGGCCGGGATGCTCTACGGTCGTCGGCGTGCGCTGGGATCGCTTCTTCGAAGACCTCGAGGACCAGCTCGACTCCGAATGGGAGGCCGAGCGGGCCGCCCTCGACACCGAGGCTGAGCGCCTGCGGCTCGCCCGGTTGACGCTCCAGGAGCGGGTCAGCGCGCTCGTGGCCGCAGCGGCAGACGTCACGGTCGACGTCATCGACGGTTCGACGCTGCGCGGAACGCCGGCCGCCTGCGGGCCCGACTGGGTGGCGCTCGACGGCACGGCGGCGGCTCGGGGAGCAGTGCTCATCCCGTTCGCGGCGGTCGCCTCCGTCGCTCTCGCGCAGGCCGACCTCCTCCTCAGCGCGAGAGGGTCGACGCCCGGACGGATCCAGGAACGGATGACGCTCGGATTCGTGATGCGCGACCTCGTCCGCAGGCGCGCGCCCGTCACGATCCGGAGCCTCGGCGGGAGAGAGCTCACCGGAACGGTGGACAGAGCGGCATCCGATCATCTCGATCTGGCGCTCCACGACCGGGACGCGCCGCGGCGACGGGAGCTCGTCACCGGTCACCGCATGGTCCCCCTCGGGTCGGTGGCGTCCATCCGCGTGGAGGCGGCTGTTCCCGCTCTCTGAGTCCCCGCGGCGTCCGCCGCCGTCGTCACCGGCCTTGGCGCTTCTTGTACGGCTTCGGCTGCCCCTTGACGACGGGTGCGCGGCCCTTGCCCTTCGAGGCCTTCGCCTTGCCGCCCGCGGGGACGCGCGGCGGGGGCTCGGGGGCGGGTGCGGCCGCGATCAGCGACCGGGCGTCGGCAAGGAGCAGCTGGCCTGCCGGAGTGAGCGTCGTCGGCTTGTCGCGCGTGACGAGGATCGACCCCACCTGGGCTTCGAGCTTGTCCATCGAGGTGTAGAGGGAGGCGAGCGGGATGCCGAGCGTCTCGGCTGCGCGAGGGAAGTGGAGTTCCTCCGCGACGACGATGAACCGCTCGAGCAGGGTGGTGTTCACGGAGAGCCTTTCGTCGTCGGCGATGCCGCGGACGCCTGTCACTGGGCTTCGAGGAGCTCAAAAGGGTGTGTCAGTCGCCACCAGGTCGACGGCGGTTCGAGGTCCCCTTCGAGCGTCACCGGTGCGGTGGCGGTGCGGGGGCCCGCCTCCCAGGTTACCGTTCCGGCCGGTGCGCCCGCCGTGTCGCCCACTCGAGCGGCATCCGTGACAGCGATCGAGGCGGACACCGCCGTGTCGGACCAGACGAAGAGGGATGCCGGCTCGCTCACCACGAGCGGGGTCGACGCACCCCACGCGGTCTCGGCCACCCCGACGCGGTCGCCGGGTTCGGCGACCGGCACGGTGCGGAACCCGGAACGGATGCTGCGGATGGTCTCCAGGACGGAGCTGTCGACCGTGTCGCGGGAGTACCCGCCGAGCACGACGCCCGTGACCTCCAGTGGCTCGCCGGTGCCGACGTCGACCGACGCGGTGTAGAGCAGGTTGTAGGAGTCCCGACCGAGGTTCCCCGTCTTGAGCCCGGTGATCCCCTCGATGCCGAGCAGCCCGTTCGTGGAGTACATGAGCCCCGGCGCCGGGAGCGAGATCGACTCCATGGCGGCGATGGACGCGATCACGGGGTCGGCAGCGGCGATCTCCGCCAGGGCGAGGAGATCGCGCGGAGTGCTGGTGTTGTCCGGATCGAGCCCGGTCGGCTCGACGATCGTCGTGTCGCCCAGCCCGTGCTCGGCGAGCCACGCGCGCGTGGCCGCGACGAACCCGCTGCGTGACCCGAACGCCCAGGTCGACACGGCATCGGCGTAGTTGCTGGCGGACGGGACGAGGAGCATCGACAGCGCGTCGCGAAGCGACATCGAGCTGCCCGCGGGCATGCGCGCGATCGTCGCTCCGCGCAGGTAGTACTCGTCGTACAGGGCGTGATCGGCGCGGTCGAAGGTGAGTCGGCGCCCCTCACCATCGCCGTCGATCGGATAGGCGTCGAGGACCACGAGCGCGGTGATCAGCTTGGTGATGCTCGCGATCGACCGCTTCTCGGTCTCGCCGTGAGCGGCTTGCAGGCCGTTCTCTCCCAGGAAGTCCCGACCGCCCCGGACGGTGATCGCCGCCGCACCGCTGCTCGGCAGCTCGATGACGGTCGCCTCGAGCTCGGGGGCGGGAGGAGTATGGGCCGTGAGCGTCGGCGCCGGCGGTGGCGCCTCCAGCGCCCACATCACATAGGCGCCGGCGAGGCCCAGTATCAGGGCGACCGCCGTGATCGCCGAGATCGTCGCGATGCGCGTGCGGCGCGTCCGCCGAGGTGATGGTTGCGGCACCGTCTCGGCATCCTCGAGCAGGTCTGAGAACGCCGAAAGCGAGTTCTCCGATGTCGTCATGTACGGCCCCCCGTGTGACATGGTCTTCCCCCATCATGCCCGACGAGGGAAGTCCACCGAGGTGACTACTGGTGCCGGAGCGGCCCTCGTCCCCACAGTTCGGGGAAGCTCGCCGCGTTGGACTCGCGCCACAGCGCGTGACGACGTGCGTCCTCGGCCTGGTCGTCGAGGTAGCCCTCGACGCTGTCGGACTCGATACGCCAGCTTCCTGGCCGGCCGACTTTCATCCCTCGAAGGCGACCGTCCATCACCAGCGCGACGATCTCGTCGACGTCGAGCTGCAGCAGCTCCGCCACCTGGGCGGGCGTGAGCAGTCGCGCTGGGGAGTTCGCGGGCATGATGCCATTATCGGCCGGGCCGAGGGTGCCGCAATGGGGCCCGCCGCGGCTGTGGATAATCGGCGCGCTCCTTCCGAGCCTCGGTCACGATGTCGTCATGACCACTCCTGACACGGTTCGCCCACGGCCGCGGGCCTTCTGGGCCGATGCCCGCTTCCTGCTCGGGATCGCCCTCATCCTCGCCTCCGTCGCCGGTGTGTGGCTCGTCGTCGCGAGCGCACGTCAGACCGAGCCCGTGTTCGCGGCAGCGCGCACCATCGTGCCCGGTGAGACCGTGTCCGCCGATGATCTCCGCGTCGTCGACGTGGCTCTCGGGCCCGCCGGCGACGTCTACGCCTCGCCCGCGTCCCTGACGCCCGGGGGAGTCGCGACGCGCACGATCGAAGAGGGGGAACTCGTTCCTCGGCTCGCCGTCGGCGACGCCGCTGCGGTGGCCACGACCTCGGTCGTCATCCGGACGACCGGTGACGTCTCGGCGGCGGTCGATACGGGCAGCGTCGTGGAGGTATGGGCGGCGTCACCGGGAGAGGCGGGGGATTTCGACGCGCCGAGCATTCTGGTGCCGTCGGCGACAGTCGTCTCCGTGGAGCGCGACGACGCTGTCGTGTCGGGTTCCCAGGTCTCGATCGAGCTCGTCATCGCACGAGCGGACGTCGCCGCCACACTCGCCGCTGTCGGCGACGGCTCGAGCCTCTCGGTCGTCCCCGTCGCCGGAGCGACGCCGTGAGGGTCGTGGTCGCGGTGGACGGCCGTCGCGCAGAACAGCTGGCCGACGATCTGCGGGACGAGGATGCGGAGGTCGTCGCGGTCGTGCCGGCGGGGAGGCCCGCCGCGGCCGTCATCGACGCGCTGTCGAGGCCGGATGCCGCGGAGACGCTCGCCGAGCTGTCGCGCGCCGACATCCTGATCCTGCAGGTGTCGGGCGGGTCGTTGACCTCCGAGCTGGTGGATGCGTGCGACCGGTTCGCGGTCCGGATCGTCCCGCTGTGCGAGCGAGGCGGCGACCGGCGGCTCGCCGCATCTCTCGGGCTGGCGCCGCGGGGGATCGACGACCGGGTGGCCGACCTTCTCGGCGCTCCGCCGCCCCGCGAGGCCGCTCCTCCCGGCCGGGGCCGGGTGATCGCTGTCTGGGGTCCCCACGGGGCACCGGGTCGCACCACGCTGGCGATCGAGCTGGCCTGCGCTCTCGCGACCGGTGAGCGCCGCGTCGCGCTCGTCGATGCGGACACCCACGCGCCGTCCGTGGCGCTGGCGACCGGGCTCGCCGACGAGGGCCCGGGCTTCGCGGCGGCCTGCCGGCAGGCCGAACGCGGACTGCTCACGATCGCCGAGCTGACACGCATCGCCTCGACGCTCGGCGAGGTCGACGTGCTCACCGGGCTGAACCGTCCCGGCCGGTGGCCCGAGCTCAGCCACACCCGGGTGCGGGACGCTCTCGAAGCCTGCCGGACATGGGTGGACGACACGGTGGTCGACGTCGCGGCATCCCTCGAGCGAGACGAGGAGATCGTGAGCGACATCATCGACGGGCCGCGGCGCAACGCCGCGACCCTCGCCACCCTCGAGTCGGCGGACCTCGTCGTCGCGGTCGCCGCCGCCGACCCCGTCGGGATCGCACGGTTCGTCCGGGACTGGCCGGAGCTTCGCGCGGCCACCGGCACCACCCCGGTCAAGGTGCTCGTGAACAAGACGCGCGCCGGCGCGCTGGGGGTCGACGCGCGCGGTCAGGTGCGCCGCACGCTGGAGCGCTTCACCGGGGTCAGCGATGTGTCCTTCGTCCCCTGGGATGCCAGGGGAGCGGATGCCGCGATGCTCGCCGCCCGTCCGCTGGCGCACGTGGCGCCGCGGGCGGCGCTCGCCGCTGCCGTCCGGCGGCTGGCCGCCGAGGTGCTCACGAGTGCCGGGGTGCGGGAGGCGCCCATCAGTCGTGCGGCGGTTCGGCGGCGTCTCACACGGACCGCATGACCGGGCGATCTAAGGTGGAGGCGTGTCCACCCTCAGTGACCTCGTCTATGCCCAGGGCCGATCCACCGCGGCCGATGTCGAATGGCTTCATCGCCTGGCGGGCGACGGTCAGCTGCTCGCCGACCTCGCCTTCGCGGACATCGTCATCTGGGTCCCGACAGCCGACGACTCGTTCATCGCCGTGGCTCACACGCGTCCGGGTGGAGCGGCGACACTGTTCTACCGGGACATCGTCGGCGACCAGGTCCGCCCGCAGTGGCGCACGCAGGTCAAAGACGCCTTCACCCAGGCCCGCATGGTCGATTCGGCATCTCCCGACTGGTTCGAGGAGACCCCCACACGCGTCCGCGCTGTTCCCATCGTGCGCGAGCGCGCGGTCGACGGCCGGCCCGCGACCGTCATCGGGGTCCTCACCCGGCACACCAACCTCGGTGAGGCGCGGACACCGTCCCGCCAGCAGATCACCTTCAACGACTGCGCGGACGATCTCTTCGGCATGGTGGCCTCGGCCGACTTCCCCGATCTCGCCGCCCCGACCTCGCCGCGTCGCGGCGCCCCCCGGGCGTCGGACGGCCTGATCCGACTCGACATGGACGGCACGACGACCTTCGCGAGCCCGAACGCGCTCTCGGCGTTCAACCGGCTCGGGTTCGACGATGAGCTCGAGGGAGAGGCGCTGATCGAGGTCGCGACGGCGATCCTGCCGGCATCCCGTCAGTTCGACGAGTCGCTCCCCATCGTGATGGCCGGGCGTGCCCCCTGGCGCGCCGACCTGGAGGCGCGGGGCGTCACCGTGTCGCTGCGCACCATCCCGCTCCGTGACAACGGCAACCGGATCGGCGCGATCGTCCTGTGCCGCGACGTCAGTGAGATCCGTCACCAGGAGCAGGAGCTCATCACTAAGGACGCGACCATTCGCGAGATCCATCACCGGGTGAAGAACAACCTGCAGACCGTCGCCTCGCTGCTGCGGATCCAGGCGCGGCGAACCCACTCGGATGAGGCGCGCGACGCGCTGACTCAGGCCATGCGCCGCGTCTCGGCCATCGCCGTGGTCCACGACACCCTGTCCGAAGGGCTCGCGCAGAACGTCGACTTCGATGACGTCTTCGACCGCGTGCTCAAGCTGGTCGCCGAGGTGGCGGCGGCGCCCAACACACGTGCGCGCACGTTGAAGACGGGATCGTTCGGCACCCTGCCGAGCGAGTACGCCACGCCGCTCGCACTCGCCCTCACCGAACTCGTCACCAACGCCGTCGAGCACGGCCTCGCTGACAAGGAAGGCGAGGTCGAGATCGTCGCCGACCGAGACGACGAGCGCCTCGCGGTGCGCGTGCGTGACACCGGCGTCGGCCTTCCCGAGGGGCAGGTCGGTCGCGGTCTCGGGACGCAGATCGTCCGCACGCTCATCCAGGGCGAGCTGAGCGGAACGATCGACTGGCACACGCTGATGGGCAGCGGCACCGAGGTGACCATCGAGATCCCGATGCGCTACATCGAGCGGGCCCGCGCCTGACGACGCGGGCCGGCCGCGTCAGGAGGCGCGGCGGGCGCGGGCGGCGCGGCGCTTGAGGGCGCGGCGCTCGTCTTCGGAGAGGCCGCCCCAGACGCCCGAGTCCTGTCCGGTCTCGAGGGCGTATTGCAGGCAGAGTTCGGTGACGGTGCACCGGGCGCAGACAGTCTTCGCCTTCTCGATCTGATCGACCGCCGGTCCGGTGTTCCCCACGGGGAAGAACAGTTCGGGGTCGACGGTCAGGCAGGCAGCTTTGTCGCGCCAATCCATAGCGGTGCTCCTTGTGGGGATGAGATGTCGGGATGTGCGACGCCGGGCGACGTCGACTACCCTGAAGTGGTGTGCGAGCAGAACGCTCGCCCCACGGCGCTGTGGGAGCACATTTGCCCTCTTATAGTCCCATGCTCCGGCATGTGAATCAAGGGTTAACGGAGTATTTCGCGCGGCAACGCGCGTGGAGGACGAACGTGCAGACGACCGGTACCGAACGGACGGGTGCGGCCTACCTCGCGCTGGAGGCCCTCGGAGTCGCCGCGCTGGCCGCTTGGCAGCTCGTGGCGCTCGTCAGCGGGGACACGGATTCGATCGCCAGTTCGGTGGCGCTTCTCGCGCTGACCGCCGTCGCCGCAGCCGCTGTCACGGCCTTCGCGGTCGCCGTATGGCGGGGCGGATCGTGGGGCCGCTCGGGCGGGATCGTCGTGCAGCTGCTGATCCTCGCCGTCGCCGGCGGCTCGCTGACCGGCCCGGACGGCGACCCCGCCACGGCGGCGGCGATCGCCCTCCCCGGGCTCGTGGGATTCGTCGTGCTCATCGCCGCGGCCCGCGCCGCCGCGGGGCGGGAGCGGGTCGAGCCCCGCGAGGACTGATCCGCGTCAGGCGCCGAGCAGGCTGCGGATGCGGGCGACGTGTCCGGTCGCCTTCACGTTGTAGAGGGCGTGGCTGACCGCTCCGTCTTCGTCGATGACCACCGTCGAGCGGATGACGCCCTCGACGACCTTGCCGTAGTTCATCTTCTCGCCCCACGCCCCGTAGGCCTCGTGGACGGCGTGATCGGGGTCGCTCAGGAGGTCGTACGTCAGCCCGTCGCGCTCCCGGAACTCGCGCAGCTTCGAGGGCTCGTCGCGTGAGATGCCGATGACGGTGTACCCGGCGCTCTGCAGCGGCGCGAGACTGTCGCGGAAGTCGCAGGCCTCGGTCGTGCACCCGGGCGTCATCGCGGCGGGGTAGAAGAACGCGATCACACGGCGACCGCGGAAGTCGCTCAGCGCGACCGGAGCGTCGTCCTGATTCGTGAGGGAGAAGGCGGGTGCGGCGGAACCGGATTCGAGGCGAGGCATCCGTCGATTGTAGGGCGCTCCGTTATGCGTCAGGCGAAGGTCGTGAGGAGGCGCTGGAGCGAATCGAGACGCGCGGCGCCGCGCTCGCCCAGGCGTCCTTCGGCCACTGCGTCCATAAGAGCGCAGTCGGGTGCGTCGGGAAGGTGCGTGCAGCCTCGAGGGCATTCCAGGGCGATCTCGGCAAGATCGGTGTAGGCCCGGAGGATGTTCGCGGGATCCACGTGACCGAGACCGAACGAGCGCACGCCCGGAGTGTCGATGACCCAGCCCTTGCCCGAGGGGCCGACGTAGCGGAGCGACACGGCGGAGCTCGACGTGTGCCGGCCGCGACCGGTGACCTCGTTGACGTGTCCCGTCGCGCGCAGCGCGTGGGGGACCAGGGCGTTCACGAGCGTGGATTTGCCCACGCCCGAATGGCCCACGAAGACGGTGGAGTGACCCGCGAGACGCTCGCCGATCAGTTCGACGGGCATGGTCTCGCGGCCGCTCGTGAACACCTCGAGGTCATCGAGCCCCTCGAAGTGCCGCAGGAAGGCGGTCGGGTCGGCCAAGTCGGTCTTGGTCACCACGAGCATCGGATGCATGCCGGCGTCGAGCGCCGCGATGAGGTAGCGGTCGACCAGTCGGGGGCGAGGCTCGGGATCGGCGGCGGCGACCACGACCAGCATCTGGTCGGCGTTCGCCACGATGCTCCGCTCGACGTGATCGGTGTCGTCGGCGCTGCGGCGCAGGATCGACGTGCGTTCGAGGATGCCGACGATGCGGCCCAGAGTTCCGTCCTCGCCCGTCGTGTCGCCCACGACGCGCGCGCGATCGCCGTTGACGATCGGCTGCTTGCGCAGCTCGCGGGCCCGCGAGGCGAGGATCTGATGCTCGTTCGGCCCGTCCTCGTCGATCAGGACCGTGTACCTGCCCCGGTCGACGCCCAGGACGCGCGCGATCTGCGCGTCCGCGTGTGCGGGGCGACGCTTGGTCCGCGGACGGTTCGCCTTCGGGTTCGGGCGAGCCCGGAAGCCCGCCTCGTAGTCGACGTCGTCATCGTCGTCGTCGCCGAGCCAGCTCACGCGAGCATGTCCGACCAGAGGCGCGGGAACTCGGGCATGGTCTTCGCGGTGGTGCCGATGTCGTCGATCTCCACGCCGGGCACGCGCAGGCCGATGACGGCTCCGGCGGTCGCGATGCGGTGATCGTGATGCGCGCGCCACAGGCCGCCCGCGAGCGGCCGGGGCACGACGCGGATGCCGTCGGGCTGCTCCTCCGCTTCGCCGCCGAGCGCGCGCAGATTGCCGACGAGGGCAGCGATGCGATCGGTCTCGTGGCCTCGGATGTGACCGATGCCGTGGAAGGTCGAGGGAGTGTCCGCGAAGGCGGCGAGGGCGAAGAGGGTGGGCGTCAGCTCGCTGGCGGCGGAGAGGTCGAGGTCGACGCCCATGATGCCGTCGCCGGCCGCGACGGTAAGTGCGCCCCCGCGGCGACTGACGCGGGCGCCCATCACGGGAAGGATGTCGGCCAGAAGTGCCCCGGGCTGCGTGGAGTGCGCGGGCCAGCCGGGGATGGTGACCGATCCGCCGGTCAGCATCGCGGCGACGAGGAAGGGCGCCGCGTTGGACAGGTCCGGCTCGATCGCCACCTCCTTGCCCCGGAGGGGGCCGGCGGGCACGAGCCACTCGTTCGGGTTCGGGTGCTCGACGTGCACGCCCCGGCGGGCGAGCGCGTCGACGGTCATCTCGATGTGGGGCAGGCTCGGCAGCTTCTCGCCCGCGTGGACGAGGCGCAGCCCCACATCGAAACGCGCCGCCGCGAGCAGCAGGCCGGAGACGAACTGGCTCGACTGGCTTGCGTCGATCGTGACCTCGCCGCCGCGCACGTGGCCGTGGCCGCGCACGTCGAAGGGGAGCGACCAGCTGCCGCCGTCGTCGATGTCGGCGCCGACCTCGCGGAGCGCGTGGATCATCGCGCCCATGGGGCGGTGGAGGGCGGTCTCGTGCGCCGTGACGTGGACGTCGCCGACCGCGAGTCCGGCGAGGGGCGCGATGAATCGCATCACGGTGCCCGCCTGGCCGCAGTCGATGGTCACCCCGCCCGAGAAGCGCGAGGGAGGGGTGACTTCGAGGTCGGGACCGAACGGTCCGTCACCGGGGATCCGCTCCACGGTGACCCCGAGGACCGCGAGCGCGTCGACCATTCGGGCCGAGTCGTCGGAGTGCAGGGCTCCGGTCAGCAGGCTCGGTCCGTCGGCGAGTGCGGAGAGCACGAGTTCGCGATTGGTCAGCGACTTCGACCCCGGCACGGAGACGGTGGCGGTGACGGGCACGTCGGGGGTCGGCGCGGCCCATCGAGCGCCGGGTGCGGGCAGGGAAGCGGAGTCGCTGGTCATCAACCACAACACTAACGAATAGGCGGGTCTTCGCCCCTCGATCCCTCTCGCGGACGGCGGATGTCGTGCGCCGATCCGACGGTGTCGCGAAGTTGCGACAGCCCCGCGACGATCCCGCGACATCCGCCCCCTAACGTGAGTGTCATGAACACGACATCGCCCTTCCTCACCGGTCGCCGTCTCACCCTCGTCGCCGCGGTGGCCGCCGGCATCATCGCCCTGGGCGGCTGCAGCGTCGCGGTCACCGACCCCACCCCGGCGGCGTCTTCGTCCGGCGCGGGCGTCCCGGCTCCGGCCGCGACGGGGTCCGCGTCCGACCCGGTCGAGACGAACGACCCCACCGATGGCGGCTCGCCGGCACCGGTCGACGAGGCCATCCGCGAGCGGTTGAACCGCGGTGTGCTCGAAGCGTCGGTGTCGCAGAACCTCACCTGCGAGGGCGGCGAGTTCGTCGTCGGTGACAACGCCGACGGCATGATCGTCAACGTCAGCGGCGACTGCTCCCGCGTCGTCGTGCAGGCCGATGCGGGTGCGGTGCTTCTGCCCGCCGTCTCGGACCTCGTGATCGAAGGTGACGGCGCGGTCGTGGTCGTCGCCTCCGCCGACACCGTGACGCTGACCCCCGATGCCGACATCAACCTGGTGGGCTGGGAGAGCGGGACCCCGGTCGTGACCGACGGTGGCGTCTCCAACGTCACGACCCCCATCGGCTGACGGATACGATCCCGCCATGTCCTCCGCACCCTCGCCGAAGCTGCTGCTCGTCGACGACGAGGCATCCATCACCGACAGCCTCGGTCCCTTCCTCAGCCGCAGCGGCTTCGACGTCCGCATCGCGCCGGACGGCGCGGCCGGCCTGGACGAGGTCTCGAGGTGGCATCCCGACATCATCGTGAGCGATGTCATGATGCCCGTGCTGGACGGGCGCGAGTTCATCCGGCGCCTGCGTCGGGCGGGCGATGCGACACCGGCGATCCTCCTCACGCGCGTCGGGGAGTCGGGGGAGCGGTCCGCAGCCCTCGAGGAGGGGGCCGACGACTACCTCAACAAGCCCTTCGATCCGCAGGAGCTCGTCGCACGGGCGCGCGCCGTGCTCCGGAGGGTGGCCGCGGGAGCGGCGGACCTGGTGACCGCCGAGTCGCTCGCCGCCGACCAGATGCGGATCGACCGCCCCTCGCGGCGCGTGTGGATCGGCCGGGCGGAGGTCGCTCTGACGCCGAAGGCGTTCCAGCTGCTCGAGTTCCTCATGTCGCGCCCGGCCGAGGTCCACTCGCGCGAGCGTCTGCTCGCAGCCGTCTGGGGATTCGACTTCGCCGCGCACACCCGGGCGGTCGATCATCGCATCGCGGAGATCCGCGCCGCCCTGGGCGACGACGCCGGTGCGCCGCGCTACATCGAGACCGTCTCGGGCGTCGGCTACCGCTTCCTGCCTTCGGTGCGCCGGGCATGAGGGCGCGCGAGATCGCCGCGTTCGCGCCCGCGATCGTCCTCGTCGCGGCATCCGGCGTGCTGCTCGCCCTCGACCGGCGCGACGTCGTGATCACGACCCGGCTCGGCGCGCTGGTGCTCGCTGCGGGCGCCGCCGCCGCTCTTGCGGCCGCTTTCCTCATCGCGTGGCGGGTGCATGGCCGCCGCCGCGCTGCCGCTGCCGCGGCGGCATCCCGCGACCGGGCCGCCGGGGAGCACCGCCGCTTCCTCGACCGCCTCGACCACGAGCTGAAGAACCCCGTGACCGCGATCCGGGCCGCCGTCGCGATGAGCGCGGACGCGACGCCCCACCTGGCGACGATCGATGCGCAGACCGCGCGTCTATCCCACCTCGTGGCCGACCTCCGGAAGCTGTCCGAGCTCCAGACGGCGCCGATCGAACGCGTGGCGGTCGACGTGTCCGCCCTCGTGGCGGAGGTCGCCGACGCGATCGAAGACGCCCACGGCCGGACGGTCTCCGTCGTGCTGCCGCAGGCGCCCTGGCCTCTCCCGGTCGTCTCAGGCGATCCCGATCTCCTGTTCGTCGCGGTCTTCAACGTCGTGTCGAATTCCGTCAAGTACTCCGAGCCGGGCGACGCGATCGAGGTGCGCGGGTCGGAGCGCGGCGGCCGCGTCGTCATCGACGTCGCCGACACCGGACGAGGGATCCCGGATGCCGACCTGGCGGGCGTGTTCGACGAACTCACGCGCGCCGGCAACGCACGCGACCGGCCCGGGAGCGGTCTCGGTCTCGCCCTCGTCCGCACCATCGTCGACCGGCACGGGGGAGCGGTCGGTGTCGTGTCGCAGGAGGGCAGAGGCACCCGCGTCACGCTGGAGCTGCCCCGGTCACGGGAATAGCCGGGAGCGACCCTGTGTTCTGACTGTGAGACAGCGACAGGGAAGGAGCTCGATGATCGCGACGATGGACCCACCTGATCTCGCAGAGTGGGCGGACGTAGACTGGCGCACGATGAACGATCGAGCGGCAGACGACCCGCGTACCCAATTCGAGGAGCAGGCGCTCCCCTTCATGGACCAGCTCTATGCGGCGGGGATGCGCATGACGCGCAATCCCGCGGATGCAGCGGACCTGGTTCAGGAGACGTTCGTCAAGGCGTTCGCCGCCTGGGCCTCCTTCACCCAGGGGACCAATCTCAAGGCGTGGCTCTACCGCATCCTGACGAACACGTACATCAACACGTATCGCAAGAAGCAGCGTGAGCCCTACCAGGGCACGATCGACGACCTCGAGGACTGGCAGCTCGGCGGTGCCGAGTCGACCACCGCGTCATCGGCCCGATCGGCCGAGGCCGAGGCGATCGATCACATGCCGGCATCCGTCGTGAAAGACGCGCTGCAGAGCCTCCCTGAAGACTTCCGACTCGCCGTGTACCTCGCGGACGTCGAAGGGTTCGCGTATCAAGAGATCGCGGACATCATGAAAACCCCCATCGGCACCGTCATGAGCCGTCTGCACCGTGGCAGACGACAGCTTCGTGACCTGCTGTCCGACTATGCGAAAGAGCGTGGCATCGACGTGCCCGCCACAAGGAGCGCGAAATGACCGACTGCGGCTGCAGCAAGGCCCGCAAAGACCTGGAGGAGTACCTCCGGAACGAAGTGTGCAAAACCCAGCACTCCGACATCGCCGAGCACCTCAAGAACTGCCCCGCGTGCCGCGATGAGGCGCTCGTCGCCACCACGCTGACGAGCGTCGTCGCTCGAGCGTGCAAGGAGACGGCGCCCGAGGAGCTGCGCGACCAGGTCCTCGCGCGTCTGCGCGCCGAGCAGGCGACGCACCACTAGCGCGCGAGGACGACCGGTACACGCAGAAGCGGCGCGAGGCGAAAGCCCCGCGCCGCTTCTGCGTGTCGGATCAGAGCGCGAACGACTCTTCGACGATCGCGGCCTGCTCGCGGGCGTGCACCTTGGGCGAGCCGGTCGCCGTCGACGCCGCTGCGGCGCGCGAGATGCGACGGACCGTGCGCCCGTGGAGGTGCTTGACCGTCTCGAGGGCGATGAAGGGCCATGCGCCCTGGTTCTCCGGCTCCTCCTGGACCCACACCAGCTCCGCGTTCGGGTAGCTGTCGAGGACCGCGTTGAGCTCGTCGACCGGAGCCGGGTAGTACTGCTCCATCCGCACCAGCGCGACCTGGTCGTTCGGGTTCTTGTCGAGCTCCGCCCGGAGGTCCCAGTGGATCTTGCCGGCGTGGAGCAGCACGCGCTTCACGGCGGAGCGGTCGAGCTCGCGGGCATCGTCGATGATCGGCTCGAAGCGTCCCTCGAGGAAGTCCTCCACCGGGCTGGTCGCGCTCCGCAGCCGCAGCATCGCCTTCGGGGTGAAGACGATCAGCGGGCGACGGGGCCGCGCGTAGGCCTGGCGGCGCAGCAGGTGGAAGTACGACGCGGGGGTGGAGGGACGGGCGACCGTCATGTTGTCCTGCGCGCACATCTGCAGGTAGCGCTCGATGCGCGCCGACGAGTGGTCGGGTCCCTGGCCCTCGTAGCCGTGGGGGAGCAGGAGGACGACGCCGGACTGCTGACCCCACTTCTGCTCGGCCGACGAGATGAACTCGTCGATCACGGACTGGGCGCCGTTGGCGAAGTCGCCGAACTGCGCCTCCCAGAGGGTCAGCGTGTCGGCGCGTTCGACCGAGTAGCCGTACTCGAAGGCCATCGCCGCGTACTCGCTGAGGAGCGAGTCGTAGACGTAGAACTTGCCCTGGTTGTCGCTGAGGTTGGCCAGCGGCAGCCACTCCTGGCCGTTCGACCGGTCGTGGAGCACCGAGTGGCGCTGCACGAAGGTGCCGCGGCGGACGTCCTGACCGGCGAGGCGGACGTTCGAGCCCTCCGCGAGCACCGAGCCGAAGGCGAGCAGCTCGCCGAAGCTCCAGTCGATCTTGCCGGTGCGGCTCATGTCGCGGCGCTTCTCGAGCAGCTGCTGGAGCTTGGCGTGCACGGTGAAGCCCTCGGGCTTGTTGATGAACGCGTCGCCGATCCGCTCGATCAGCTCACGGCTGACGCCGGTCGTCTCGGGCTGGCCCGAGGCGGGAGCCTCGACCTCGGCCGCATCGGCGGCCGACACGACCGGCGACGTGCCCGTCTCGGCGGCGTGCGTCTCGGCGAAGGCGATCTCGAGGCGGTTCTGGAAGTCCTGCTTCGCCTTGTCGTACTCCTCCTCGGTGATGTCACCTCGTCCGACGAGCGATTCGGTGTAGAGCTTGCGGACCGAGCGCTTCGCCTCGATCAGGTTCGTCATCAGCGGCTGAGTCATCGAGGGGTCATCGCCCTCGTTGTGACCGCGTCGGCGGTAGCAGACGAGGTCGATGACCACGTCGCGGTTGAACTTCTGGCGGTACCGGAACGCGAGCTCGGCCACGTGCACGACGGCCTCGGGGTCGTCACCGTTCACATGGAAGATCGGCGCCTGGATCGTCTTGGCGACGTCGGTGGCGTAGATCGAGGTGCGCGCATCGAGCGGCAGCGTGGTGAACCCGAGCTGGTTGTTGACCACGACGTGCACGGTGCCACCGGTGCGGTAGCCGCGCAGGCGGGACATCTGCAGCGTCTCCATGACGACGCCCTGGCCGGCGAAGGCGGCGTCGCCGTGGACGAGGATCGGCAGCCACGAGAACGAGCCGATGGGGAGGCGGTCCTGCTTCGCGCGGACGATGCCCTCGAGCACGCCGTCGACGGTCTCGAGGTGCGACGGGTTGGCGGCCAGGTAGACCGGCAGCTCTTCGCCGCCGTCGGCGACGAAGGTGCCCTTCGTGCCGAGGTGGTACTTCACATCGCCGGACCCGCTCTTCGAGCCGATCGCGACGGAGCCTTCGAACTCGCGGAAGATCTGGCTGTAGGTCTTGCCGGCGACGTTGGTGAGCACGTTGAGGCGGCCGCGGTGGGCCATGGCGATCGCCGCGCCGTCGAGGCCCTCGGTGGCCGCGCCCTGCAGGATCTGGTCGAGGAGGGGGACGAGCGACTCGCCGCCTTCGAGGCTGAAGCGCTTCTGCCCGACGTACTTGGTCTGCAGGAAGGTCTCGAAGGCCTCGGCCTCGTTGAGCTTGCCGAGGACGCGGAGCTGCTCGTCGTGACCGGGCTTCTGGTACTTGACCTCGAGGTTGTCCTGGAACCACTTGCGCTGCTCGGGGTCCTGGATGTGCATGTACTCGATGCCGACGGTGCGGCAGTAGGAGTCGCGGAGGATCCCGAGGATGTCGCGGAGCTTCATGGTGCGCTTGCCGCCGAAGCCGTTCGTGACGAATTCGCGGTCGAGGTCCCAGAAGGTGAGGCCGTGGTTCTCGATCTCGAGGTCGGGGTGGGTGCGCTGGACGTACTCGAGCGGATCGATGTCGGCCATCATGTGGCCGCGGACGCGGAAGGAGTTGATGAGCTCCTGCACGCGAGCGGTCTTGTCGACGCGCTCGGCGATGTCGACCTTGATGTCGCTCGACCAGCGGATGGGGGAGTACGGGATGCGGAGGGCGGAGAAGATGCCCTCGTAGAAGCCCGACTGACCGATGAGCAGCTGGTGCACGATCTTCAGGAACTCGCCCGAGCCGGCACCCTGGATGACACGGTGGTCGTAGGTGCTCGTGAGGGTGATCGTCTTGCCGATGCCGAGCTCGCCGAGGGTCTTCTCGCTCGACCCCTGGAACTCCGCGGGGTAGTCCAGCGCGCCGGCGCCGATGATGCAGCCCTGGCCCTTCATGAGGCGCGGGACGGAGTGGACGGTCCCGATGCCGCCGGGGTTGGTCAGCGAGACCGTCGTCCCCTGGAAGTCGGCGGCGGTGAGCTTGTTCTTGCGGGCACGCTGGACGAGGTCCTCGTAGGCGGAGAGGTACTCGCCGAACGACAGCGATTCGGCGCGCTTGATCGACGGGACCATGAGCGCGCGCGTGCCGTCGGGCTTCGGCAGGTCGATCGCGATGCCCAGGTTGATGTGCGCGGGGGCGACGACCGACGGCTTGCCGTCGACCTCGGCGTAGAACACGTTCTGCGTCGGGAAGGCCTTGAGAGCCTGGATGAGCGCCCAGCCGATCAGGTGGGTGAAGCTGACCTTGCCGCCGCGGGTGCGGGACATGTGGTTGTTGATGACGATGCGGTTGTCGATCATCAGCTTCGCCGGGATGGTGCGGACGCTGGTCGCGGTGGGGACGGTCAGCGACTCGTCCATGTTCGCGGCGAGGGTCTTCGGCAGTCCGCGGAGCGGGGTGACGACGTCTTCGCCGGCCGCCTCGGCCGCAGCGGGCGAGGCCTTCGGTGCGTCGGCCGGGATCGGCTGCGGCGCGGCAGGGCGGGCCGTGGTGCGCGCCACGGGCTGGCCGGTGCCCTCGGCCTGCGGAGCCGGTGCGGCGGGCGCCGGCGCGCTGGGCTCATCCGCTGCGGGAGCGGGGGCGGACGGGGCAGCGGCAGGGGGAGCGGATGCTGCGGGGGCGTCGCCTTCGGGCGTGTACGCCTCGAGGATCGGCCACCATTCCTTGTCGACGGAGTTCTTGTCGCGGCTGTACTGGTCGTACAGCTCGGCGACGAGCCATTCATTGGCTCCGAATTCCCCATCGTTCGTCGTTCCCACGCCGGTCGCCTGACTGGACACGGATGCGCCTGCTTTCGTCGTTGACGTTCAGAATGTGCGCTGCCCGCGCGGCGTTGCGCACAGAGATCAAGGGTATCCCAGGTTGGGTGGCTCCTGTCCGCCCACTATGGGTGGCGGGCGGCTTCCCCGGCCGGATGGGCGGCGGGGGAGCGGGCGCCACGGGCAGGGCGCGGTGGGTAGCGTGGGAGCATGCGATTCTCCGGAGAGCGTCCCGCCGTCGATCTGACCTATTCGGACGTGTTCCTCGTTCCGCGACGGTCGGCCATCTCGAGCCGCCTGGACGTCGACCTCTCCCCGCGCGACGGCACGACTGCGACCCTGCCGCTCGTCGCCTCGAACATGAACTCCGTGACCGGGCCGCGCCTGGCGGCATCCCTCGCCCGTCGCGGCGGGCTGGCCGTGCTGCCGCAGGACATGCCCCTGCAGGACGTCGATGCGGCGATCCGATGGGTGAAGGACCAGCCGGTCGCGTGGGACACCCCGCTCATCCTTCCGCCCGAGGCATCGGTGGCCGATGCAGCCGCGCTCCTTCCCCCGGCGGTCGGGCACGGCATCGTGGTCGCACCGGGCGGCCCTCGCGTGCACAGCGACGACATCCTGGGCGTGGTGACGGCCGAGCGGCTCGCGACCGCGCTTCCCGACGCGCGGCTCGGCGACCTCGTCCGCGGGCGCGCGGTGTCGATCGACGCAGACGACGTCGACTCCGCCCGCGCGGCCTTCGACCTGCTGGTCTCAGCGGATGCCGAGATCGCCACCGTCCTGCACCACGGATACCTTGTCGGCACCCTCTCGCAGCGCACGGCGCTGCGCGGGTCGCTCTACCGCCCATCGGTCGACGCGAACGGCAGGCTGGTCGTCGCGGCGGCCGTCGGGATCAACGGCGACGTGGGCGCGAAAGCGGCCGCGCTCGCCGCCGCGGGTGTCGACGTCCTCGTGGTCGACACCGCCCACGGGCACCAGGAGAGCATGATCCGCGCCCTGAAGACGGTCTCGGCGCTGAAGCTCGAACTGCCGATCGTCGCCGGCAACATCGTCACCGCCGAGGGCGTCGTCGATCTCGTCGAGGCGGGCGCTACCATCGTGAAGGTCGGCGTCGGACCGGGTGCGATGTGCACCACCCGCATGATGACCGCGGTCGGCCGGCCGCAGTTCTCCGCCGTCCTCGAGACGGCGGAGGCCGCGCACGCCACGGGCGCCCACGTCTGGGCCGACGGCGGCGTGCGCTACCCGAGGGATGTCGCGCTCGCCCTCGCCGCCGGCGCGGCATCCGTCATGATCGGGTCGTGGTTCGCGGGGACGATCGAGGCGCCCGGACAGCTGCGCTCGGATGCCGAGGGGCGCATCTTCAAGGAGTCGTGGGGAATGGCGTCGACCAAGGCCGTGCAAGGGCGCTTCGAGCGCCTCGACGCCTACGAGCGAGCCCGCAAGGAGCTCTTCGCCGAGGGGATCTCGTCATCGCGCATCTACCTCGATCCGCTCCGGCCGAGCGTCGAGGACCTCGTCGACATGATCACGTCGGGCGTGCGGTCCTCGTTCACCTACGCCGGGGCATCGACCGTTCCCGAGTTCCACGAGCGCGCAACGGTCGGCCTGCAGTCGGCGGCGGGGTACGAAGAAGGCAAGGCCCTTCCCGTCAGCTGGTGAGCTGCCGCGGAGGGCCCCGCGTGCCGTAAGATCGAGCGCACAATGGACGACCCTCCCAGTAGACCCTCGCCCCACCGATCCTTCTTCCCGCTGAGCGGGGGTGACGTCTGATGGATTACGTCATGTTGGGCGTGGGGCTCCTGCTCACGGTCGGCACCGGACTCTTCGTCGCGAGCGAGTTCGCGCTGGTCAATCTCGACCGCGCCGACCTCGAAGCCCGCCAGGCTGCGGGTGAGACCCGTCTGTCGCTGACGATCAATGCCCTGCGGATCACCTCGACGCATCTGTCGAGTGCGCAGCTGGGCATCACCCTGACGACGCTCCTCACCGGTTACACGATGGAGCCCGCGCTCTCGAATCTGATGAGCCCGCTGTTCACCGCCGTGGGGATCCCCGACGAGGCGGCCCGGCCCATCTCGACGGTCGTGGCCATCACGATCGCCACGGTCTTCTCGATGATCATCGGCGAGCTCGTCCCCAAGAACTTCGCGCTGGCCGTTCCCCGCCAGACCGCCAAGCTCGTGATCGGCTTCCAGACCGTCTTCACGACGGTCTTCCGTCCGGCGATCGTGGTCCTCAACGGCAGTGCGAACGGCGTGCTCCGGTCGATGGGCATCGAGCCGAAGGAGGAGCTCTCGGGTGCGCGCACCGCCGAGGAGCTGTCGAGCCTCGTGCGGCGCTCGGCGAGCGCGGGCGTGCTCGAGGAGGACACGGCGTCGCTGCTCGATCGCACGCTGACCTTCTCTCGCCTGACCACCGCCGATGTGATGACCCCGCGCCCGAGCGTCCACGCCCTCGCGGCGGACGACAGCGTGGAGGACGTCATCCAGCTCGCACGTCGTACGGGCCACAGCCGCTTCCCGGTGTTCACCGAGTCGATGGACGACATCACCGGCATCGTCCACCTCAAGCAGGCCGTCTCCGTGCCGCGCGAGCGCCGCGCGGACGTTCCCGCGGCCGCGATCGCCGAGGAGCCGCTGCGGGTGCCCGAAGCCGTGCACCTCGACGGCCTCATGTCCGAGCTCCGTTCCCGTGGCTACCAGATGGCCGTCGTCGTCGACGAGTACGGCGGCACGGCGGGCGTCGTGACGCTCGAGGACCTCGTCGAGGAGATCGTCGGCGAGGTGCTCGACGAGCACGACCGCAGCCGCGCCGGCGTCGTCCGCGCGGCCGGCTCGATCATCTTCCCCGGCGACCTCCGCCCCGACGAGGTGCTCGACCGCACCGGCATCCGCGTGCCCGAAGGCGACGTCTACGACACCGTCGGCGGATTCATCATGGCCACGCTCGAGCGCATCCCCGCGGTCGGCGACGAGATCGAGATCGAGGACGGCACCATCGCCGTGCAGCGCATGGACGGTCGCCGCGTCGACCGGGTGAAGTTCGTCCCCAGTCCCGTCCCGGCAGGGGCCGAGACGGACGGGGGTGATCGCCGATGAACGACTGGGCCGGTATCGCCTGGCTGGTGGTCCTCCTGATCGCCAACGCCTTCTTCGTCGGCGCCGAGTTCGCCGTCATCTCCGCCCGCCGCTCGCAGATCGAGCCCCTCGCCGAGAAGGGGTCGCGCGCCGCGAAGACCGCGCTCTGGGCGATGGAGCACGCGACGCTCATGCTGGCGACCTGTCAGCTCGGCATCACGATCTGCTCCCTGCTGATCCTGAACGTCTCCGAGCCGGCGATCCATCACCTCCTCGCCGTCCCGCTGGAGGCATGGGGGATCCCCTACGCCGTCGTCGACGTCGTCGCCTTCGTCGTCGCGCTGCTGCTGGTCTCGTACCTGCACGTCGTCTTCGGCGAGATGGTGCCGAAGAACCTCGCGTTCTCGGTGCCGGACCGCGCCGTGCTGATGCTCGCGCCGCCGCTCGTGTGGGTGTCGCGGGTCTTCCACCCGATCATCGTCGCGCTCAACTGGATCGCCAATCACATCGTGCGGCTGTTCCGGGTGGAGCCGAAGGACGAGGCCGCCTCGACGTTCACGCTCGAGGAGGTCGCGACGATCGTCAACCAGTCGCGGCGCGAGGGCCTGCTCGACGACTCGTCGGGCGCGGTCGCCGCGGTCGTGGAGTTCACCGACAAGAAGGCCAAGGATGTCGCGGTCCCGCTGTCGGAGCTGATCACCCTCCCCGAGTCGACGACGCCCGACGAGATCGAGCGGGCCGTGGCCCGGCACGGGTTCTCGCGCTACGTCATCGTCGATGACGAGGGGATGCCGCTGGGCTACGTCCACCTCAAGGACGTGCTGCGGGCCACCGAGGGAACCGACGCCGACGCCCACGTCGGTCGCCCGATCAAGCCGAAGCGCATCCACCACATGCTGCCGATCACGGAGACCACCGACCTCGAGGACGCTCTCGCGCTGATGCGGCGCTCGAGCCGTCACCTCGCTCAGGTGCGGAACGCCGCCGGAGAGACTACTGCGGTGCTGTTCCTCGAGGACATCATCGAGGAGCTCGTCGGCGAAGTGCACGACGCCACGCGACGCCGCCTCTGACACGGACGAAGCCGCCCTCCCTCCCGCAGATGCGGCAGGGAGGGCGGCTTGTCACCGGTCGGGGGTCAGTGCCGGCGTGCGCGCTCGTACTGCGGAGGCCAGAGTGCGGCGGCATCCGTGTCGCCGAGCTCGCCCACCGCGCGGAGCCCGAAGTGCGGGTCGCGGAGCCATTCGCGACCGACCATCACGGCGTCGGCGAGACCGCCCGCCAGCACCGCTTCGGCCTGCGGGCCCGAGACGATCTCGCCCACGGCGGTGACGAACAGCCCGGTGCGCTCACGGATCTCGGCCGCGAACGGCACCTGGTAGCCGGGACCGGTCGTGATGCGCTGGTGCGCCACCAGCCCGCCGGTGGAGATGTCGATGATGTGCGCGCCGCGCTCGGCGACCCAGCCGGCCACGATCGCGGTCTCCTCGACGTTCCAGCCGCCCTCGGCCCAGTCGGTCGCCGAGAAGCGGACCGCGATGACCCGTTCGGGGGCGGCGGCCGTCACCGCCTCGACGGCGCGGAGCAGGAGGCGCGCCCGGTTCTCGAGCGACCCGCCGTAATCGTCGGTGCGCCGGTTGGACAGCGGCGAGAGGAACTGGTGCAGCAGGTAACCGTGGGCCGCATGCACCTCGATGACGTCGAAGCCGGCCTCGTCCGATCGGCGCGCCGCGTCGCCGAACCCGGAGACGACCGCGTCGATGCCGGCCTCATCGAGCGCGACGGGCTCGGCGTAGCCGTCGAAGGCCACCGCCGACGGCGCGACCGTCTGCCACCCTCCGTCTGACAGGGCAACGGATCCGCGGGCCGTGTCGAAGGGTGACCGCGTCGACGCCTTGCGGCCGGCGTGACCGAGCTGGATGCCGGCTGCCGCGCCGCGCGCGTGGACGGCGGCGACGATCGGGGCCCAGGCGTCGCGCTGCGCGTCGTTCCAGATGCCGGCGTCCTGCGGCGTGATGCGGCCCTCGGGGACGACGGCCGCCGCCTCCGCGATGACCAGGCCCGCGCCGCCGCTCGCGAACTGCGCGAGGTGCACGTGGTGCCAGTCGGCGGGCATTCCGTCGACGGAGGAGTACTGGCACATGGGCGAGACCCACAGGCGGTTGCGCACGGAGAGTCCGGCGAGGTCGAGGGGGGTGAACAACAGACTCATGGTTCTCCGTCACGAAGGGCGCCCGCAGTAGGGTGGCGCCATGGCTGGTCGCGGATGGTCGAGGGCGGACGTCGCCGCCGTGCTGTCGGAGCCAACGGCATCCGATGACAAGTATTCCCGGGGCGTGGTGGGGATCCGAACCGGGTCGACCCGGTTCCCCGGCGCCGCGGTCCTGGGAGTCGAGGCGGCGTGGCGCACGGGCGTGGGGATGGTGCGCTACCTCGGCCCGGACCGCGCGGCCGATCTGGTGCTCGCGCGCCGGCCGGAGACGGTGACCGCGCCGGGGCGCGTGCAGGCCTGGCTGATCGGGTCGGGAACGGATGCCGAATCGCGGTCGGCCGATGAGACCGGCGCGCTGCGGGAGATCCTGGCGGGCGGTGAGCCGGTCGTCGTCGATGCCGGTGCCCTCGATCTCGCCCCGGCCGCGGCCGCTCCGCTCCTGGTGACACCGCACGGCCGCGAGCATGCGGCGCTGCGGAAGAGGCTCGGACTCGCGGACGACGCCGACGCCGTCCGCGAGACGGCGGAGGCGCTCGGCGCCGTCGTCGTGCGGAAGGGCGCGCGCACCCTGATCGCCGCGCCCGGCCACGACACGATCGCGATCGACTCCCCGACGCCCTGGCTTGCGACTGCGGGGACGGGAGACGTCCTCGCCGGGATCCTCGGGGCGATGGTGGCCGGAGCGCAGGAGCACGACCTCGTCGCCCTTCAGCGGGTCGCGGCGTCGGCGGTGTGGGTGCACGGCCGTGCGGCGGCGCGCGCGGTCGCCTCCCACGGGGGCGGTCCGATCGCGGCGCTCGACGTGGCCGGGCACATCCCGGCCGTCGTCGGCGACGCTCTGCACGCCTGAACGCCGAACCTAGGATGGGACGGTGAAGAACCGGACGGCGCTGTGGACGGCCTTCATCGTGGTCCACCTCGTCGTCGGCGTCCTCGGCTTCGTCTTTCCGAACGAGCCCATGGGCGACGTGTACCGCGTCTACGAGCCCTGGTCGGCCGCAGCGTGGGAAGGGCGGGGCGTCGTCGGCGTCACCGAACCGTGGGTGTACCCCCAGCTCGCCCTGCTGCCCATGCTGCTCGCACAGGCCCCGGGCGTCGTCCTCGGCAGCTACACCCTCGGATGGGCCGTGCTCGTCACGATCGTCGACGCGATCGCGTTCGCCGTTCTGATCGGACGCAGCGTCTCGCACGGTCGCGTGGTCGCCGCCTGGTTCTGGCTCGCGGCGATCGCGTGTCTCGGCCCGGTCGGCATGTACCGCATCGACGGGGTGACCGTCCCGCTCGCGATCATCGCGACTCTCTGGCTCGTCGGGCGACCGTGGCTGGCCTCGATCCTCCTCGCGGCGGCGACGTGGATGAAGGTCTGGCCCGCGGGACTCCTGGCCGCCGCATTCGTGGCCGTGCGCCGGCGGGGAGCGATCGTCGGTGGCGCCGTGGCCGTCACCGCGATGGTCGCACTCGCGGTCGTCGCGGCGGGCGGAGCGACGCACCTGCTCGGTTTCGTCGCCGGGCAGACCGGGCGAGGCCTGCAGGTCGAGGCGCCCGTCAGCGCGGTCTACCTCTGGGGTGCGCTGCTTCACGTCGACGGGTTCTGGGTGTTCTACGACCAGGAGCTGCTGACCTTCCAGGTCACCGGGTCGCAGGTCGACCTCGTCATCGCCGCCATGACGCCGCTCCTCGCGATCGCGGCGTTCGCGGTGGTCGCCCTCGGTGCGTGGAAGTCCTGGCACGGCGTCACGTTCGTGCGCCTGTTCCCGGTGCTGGGGCTGGCGCTGGTCACCGTGCTCATCGTGTTCAACAAGGTCGGCTCGCCGCAGTTCCAGACCTGGCTGTTCCCCCTCATCGTCTTCGGGCTGGTGGTCGACCGTCGCCGATGGTGGCGCCCCGGCATCCTCGTGCTGGCCGCCGCTGCGCTGACCCAGCTCGTCTACCCGATCCTCTACATGGGCGTGCTGTCGCCGGAACCGCTCGCGGTCACGGCGCTGACCGCCCGGAACTTCGTGCTCGTCGCGCTGCTCGTCTGGATGGTGGTCCGCCTCGTGCGGCTCCCGGCGCCCGGACGCGTTCGCGTTCTCCATCCCTGATCCGACCCGGAGGTCTCCCATGCTCATCGCCTTCTCCGTCGCCCCGAGTGGCACCGGCCGATCCGACGGGTCGGTGCACGACGCCGTCGCGGCGGCCGTCGCCGTCGTGCGTGCGTCGGGCCTGCCGCACCGCACCTCCAGCATGTTCACCGAGGTCGAGGGGGAGTGGGACGAGGTGATGGCGGTCGTGAAGGGCGCCGTCGACGCCGTCCAGCCGTTCGGTTCGCGGGTCTCCCTCGTTCTGAAGGCCGACATCCGACCGGGATACACGGGTGAGCTCGACGCCAAGCTCGATCGGCTGGAGAGCGCGATCGAATCGATTCGTGAGACGGACGCCGGGGGGCGTACGATCCCGGAGTGACTTCCGTCCCCTCCTCCCGCCGCGCCTTCTCCGGTGCGCTGTTCGCGCTCGCCATCGGCAGCTTCGGCATCGGGATGACCGAGTTCGTCGTGATGGGGCTCCTGCCCGAGATGGCGCAGGAGCTGCTGCCCTCGGTCTGGGCGGTCTCGTCGGAGGATGCCATCGCCCAGGCGGGCTGGCTCATCACCTTCTATGCGCTCGGCGTCGTGATCGGCGCCCCGACGATCGCCGGGTCGGTGGCCAAGTACCCGCGTCACCGCGTGATGATCGTGCTGGCCCTCGCGCTCACGCTCTTCAACGCGCTCACCCTCGTTCTCCCGACCTTCGAGCTGGTGGCGGCGTCCCGCTTGCTGGCGGGTCTTCCGCACGGCGCGTACTTCGGCATTGGCGCGCTGGTGGCCGCCGACGTCATGGGGCCGGGCAACCGGGCGAAGGGTGTCGCATTCGTCCTCACCGGCCTCACCGTCGCGAACGTCGTCGGCGTTCCGCTCGGGACGTTCCTCGGGCAGAACCTCGGCTGGCGGTGGGCCTTCCTGCTCGTCGTCGTCATCTTCGCCGCTGCAACCGCGGCCATCGCGATGACGGTGCCCGCGCACGCGGGAGAGCCGTCGCGCACCCTCCGCGCCGAGCTCGGCGTCTTCCGCATCGGACAGGTCTGGTTCGCCCTCGGAATCGGCGCGATCGGGTTCGGCGGGTTCTTCGCCGTCTACTCCTACGTGTCGCCGCTTGTGACCGAGGTCGCCGGATCGCCCGCGTGGACGGTGCCGATCGTGCTCGTGATCCTAGGCATCGGGATGACGGTGGGCAACCTGGTCGGCGGTCACCTCGCCGACGTCAACCTCATCCGCGCCCTGTTCGGCCTTCTGGGGCTGCTCGTGCTCTCCCAGCTGCTGCTCGCCCTGACGGCGGGGTGGATCGTCACCCTCGTCGTGTTCGTGTTCCTCGTGGCCTTCGCCTCCTCGGCCGTGAGCCCGACGATCCAGACGCGCCTCATGGACGTGGCGGGCGACAACCAGTCGATCGCCGCAGCGCTCAATCACTCCGCACTCAACACGGGCAACGCGCTCGGGGCCGCGCTCGGCGGCGCCGTCATCGCGGCCGGCCTCGGCTTCGTCGCTCCCGTGTGGGTCGGGCTCGTCCTCGCGGCCGGGGGCGTCGCGATCGCCGTGGCGAGCATCGGCATCGAGCGGAAGCAGACGGCGGCGGCTGCCCGCGAGCACGCCGACGCCTGACACGCCTGGTCCCTGCGCGCAACCCCGTCCGGGGAGGCGGGCGAGGTCGGTAGCCTCACGACATGTCTCGTAATACCCGGCTCTTCGCGTGCACCCCTGACGATGTCTTCGCCGTCCTGGCCGACGGCTGGCTCTTCCCCTCCTGGGTCGTGGGCGCTTCTCGGATGCGGGAGGTCGCCGACTCCTGGCCGCAGAAGGGATCGCACCTGCACCATTCGTTCGGCGTCTGGCCCGTCCTGATCGACGACACCACCGAGGTGCTCGAGTACGACCCGCCCCGCCACATCGTTCTGAAGGCGCGTGGCTGGCCGATCGGGGAAGCTCGCGTGGACCTGCAGGTCAAGCCGCACCCGGACGGGGCCCTGGTGCGGATCCAGGAGGAGGCCGTCGCGGGTCCGGGACGGCTGATCCCGCAGGTGATCCTCGACATCCCGCTCCAACTGCGCAATGCAGAGACCCTGCACCGACTCGCCTACCTCGCCGAAGGGCGTTCGTCGAGGCCGACCGATGAGACGAGCGCCGAGGAGGAAGGCGCAGCCGAATGAGCGATCTCGATGCGATCGTCGTCGGCTCGGGGCCCAATGGTCTCGCCGCAGCCGTGACGCTCGCACGCGCCGGACTCGCCGTGCGGGTCTACGAGAAGGGAACGCAGCTCGGCGGCGGTGCGCGGACGGCCGAGATGACCGTTCCGGGGTACCTGCACGACGTCTGCTCCGCGGTGCACCCGCTCGCCTTCGAGTCGCGCTTCTTTCGAGAGTTCGGGCTCACGCGCCGGGTCGACTTCGTCGTTCCCGACGCCTCGTTCGCTCAGCCGCTCGACCGCGGCCAGGCGGCGATCGCCTACCGCGACCTCGCGCGGACCGCCGACACGCTGGGCCGTGACGGCGACGCGTACGCGCGCCTCATGCGTCCGCTCGTCGACCGGGCGTCGGGGGTCGCCGACTTCACGGGACACCCGCTGCTGCGGCTGCCGGCCGACCCCGTGGCCGCCGCGTGGTTCGGAGCGCGCGCGCTCGAACAGGGGAGCGTGGCGTGGAACACCCGCTTTCGGGAGGATGCCGCGCCAGCGCTCCTCACGGGCGTGGCCGCGCACACCATCCTGCCGCTGCCGAGCCTCGCCGCCGCGGGCGCCGGACTCGCGCTGTCGACCTACGGGCATGCGCTCGGCTGGCCGATCCCGGTCGGCGGCAGCCAGCGCATCGTCGATGCGATGGCAGACGACATCCGCGCGCACGGGGGAGAGATCGTCCTGGAGCACGAGGTCCGTTCGCTCCGCGAGCTGCCGCCGGCGCGCGCGGTCCTCCTCGACGTCGTGCCGTCGGACTTCCTCCGCATCGCCGGCGACACCGTGTCACCCCGCTACCGCGGCGCACTCGAGCGATTCCGCTACGGCGGCGCGGTCGCGAAGATCGACTTCGCGCTGTCGGGACCGGTGCCGTGGCGCAATGCCGAGGTCGCGTCCGCGGGCACTGTGCATGTCGGCGGTACCCGAGCAGAGATCGCCGCCTCCGAGAACCTGATCTCCCGCGGCGGCCTCCCCGACGCCCCGTACGTGCTGCTCGCGCAGCCGTCGGCGTTCGACGAGTCGCGCACGCCCGACGGCGGACACACGCTCTGGACCTACACGCACGTCCCGGCCGGCAGCACCGCCGATCGGGCCGAGGCGGTGATTCGCCAGATCGAGAGGTTCGCGCCGGGCTTCCGCGACGTCATCGTCGCGGTGAACTCGCGCAACGCCGTAGAGGTCGCCGCCGAGAACCCGAACTACCCCGGCGGCGACATCGCGGCGGGATCGCCTGCGCTGTGGCAGCTCCTCAAACGCCCCGTGGTCTCGACCGAGCCCTGGCGGACACCCCTCGACGGCGTGTACCTCTGCTCCGCGTCGACGAGCCCCGGGCCGGGCGTCCACGGGCTCGCCGGCTGGCATGCGGCACGCAGTGCCCTCCGCCACACGTTCGGGACGAGCATCTCGCCCGATCTCTCCCCCCGCTGACGGAGAAGCGCTTCTACGCCACTTCTCGGGCGCATCGCGAAGAGTGCGTTCGGCTCGCGCGGGGCGGCTGAGCCGGCGTCAGTCCTCGAGGAGCCGGCGCAGGTGGCGGCCGACGGCCGGGGTCTCGATCAGGAAGCCGTCGTGCCCGAAATCGCTGGCAAGCACGACCGTCTCGTCGTCGATGGTGCTCCGGATGCCGCGGGAGATGCGGTGCTGGCCCTCGACGGGGAACAGGCGATCGCTGTCGATGCCCAGGACGAGGGTGCGGGCGGTCACTCGGGCGAGGGCCTCCTCGACGCCGCCGCGGTCTCGGCCGACGTCGTGCGAGTTCATCGCCTCGACGAGGGTGAGGTAGGAGTTCGCGTCGAAGCGGCGGGTGAAGCGGTTGCCGTGGAAGTCGAGGTAGCTCTCGACGGCGTACCGGCCGCCCTCGCCGAACGGGCTCTTCTCCGACTGCCACGAGCGCTGGAACCTCTGGTTCAGTTCCGTCGGCGTGCGGTAGTTGAGCAGCGCCATCCGGCGGGCGAGGGCAAGGCCCCGGTGCGGGCCGTCGCCGTCGGCGGCGTCGTAATAGTGCCCGCCGGCGAACCGGGGATCGATCTGGACGGCGGCGAGCTGCACCGAGTTGAGGGCGACCTGATCGGCAGTGGTCGTCGGAGGCGAGCACAGCACGCCCAGACGCGCGACCCGCTCCGGGTGGGTGACCGCCCACTCGAGCGCATGCATCCCGCCCATCGACCCGCCGATGACGCCTGCCCAGACGTCGATGCCCAGTGCGTCCGCAAGCATCACCTGCGCGGCCACCTGGTCGCGGATGGTGAGGAAGGGGAAGCGCGAGCCCCACTCGTACCCGTCCGGCGCGATGCTGGCCGGGCCGGTCGAGCCCTGGCATCCCCCCAGGATGTTCGGTGCGATCACGAACCAGCGGTCGGTGTCGATGGCCGCTCCCGGTCCGACGACGTCGCTCCACCAGCCGTCGGTCGCGTGGCCGGGCATCGCCGCACCGCGCACATGGCTGTCGCCGGTGAGCGCGTGGAGGATGAGCACCGCGTTGTCGCGCGCGGGGGAGAGTTCGCCCCATGTCTCGAATGCCAGCCGGATGCCGGGAAGGCTCGCCCCGCCCTCGGTGGAGAACTCCCCGAACTGTGCGAACCGGCGCGCGCCGACCTGGTCGCCGTCGCGCCAGGCGCCCGTGGCCGGCGGGCGGCCCAGCAGCATCCGTGCATCGGCCTCGGTCACGGGCGCCGAGGGCACCGTGTCTTCCGAGGTCTGCCAGTCCATGACTCCATTGTCCCGGTCGCTCCCGCGCGCGGGGCCACTGTTACGCGAACGCACGACACCCCGCCGCGGTGTCCCGGGCGGGGTGTCGGTCTCGTGAGAGGGGAGGTCAGGCGCGCGCGGCCTCCGAGAAGCGCCGCGCCGCGGCGAGGGCCTCCTCGAGGTCTGCGATGAGGTCGGCGATGTTCTCGAGCCCGACCGAGAGGCGCACGAGGCCGGGCGTGACGCCGGCGGTGAGCTGCTGCTCGGGGGTGAGCTGCGAGTGCGTCGTCGAGGCGGGGTGGATCACGAGGGAGCGGACGTCGCCGATGTTGGCGAGGTGGCTGAACAGGCTCAGCGAGTTGACGAACTCGCGACCGGCGGCGACGCCGCCCTTGAGCTCGAACGACAGCACCGCGCCGACACCCCGCGGCGCGTAGTGGTTCGCGGCGGCGTACCAGGGCGACGTGGGCAGGCCCGAGTAGTTGACCGAGGCGACGTCGTCGTGGTTCTCAAGCCACTCCGCGATCTCCTGCGCGTTCTGCACGTGACGCTCGATGCGCAGGGACAGCGTCTCGATGCCCTGGATGAGGTTCCACGCGCTCTGCGGCGAGATCGCGGCGCCCAGGTCGCGCAGCAGCTGCACGCGGGCCTTGATGATGTACGCCAGCCCGTCGCCGACGGCGGCGGTGTAGACGGCCCCGTGGTACGACTCGTCGGGCGTGGTGAGTCCGGGGAAGCGGTCTGCGTGCTCGGTCCAGGGGAACGAGCCGCCGTCGATGATCGCGCCGCCGATGGTCGTGCCGTGACCGCCGAGGAACTTCGTCACGGAATGCACGACGATGTCGGCGCCGTGCTCGAACGGGCGGATCAGGTACGGGGTCGCGATCGTGTTGTCGACGATCAGCGGCACGCCGGCGGTGTGGGCGACATCGGCGACCGCACGGATGTCGAGGACGTTGATCTGCGGGTTGCCGATCGTCTCGCCGAAGAACAGCTTCGTGTTGGGGCGGACAGCGGCGCGCCATTCGTCGGCGTCGTCCTGGTTCTCGACGAAGGTCGTCTCGATGCCGAGCTTGGCGAGCGTGTACTTGAAGAGGTTGTACGTGCCACCGTAGATCGAGCTCGACGAGACGATGTGATCGCCCGCCTGAGCGATGTTGAGGACGGCGAACGTCGAGGCGGCCTGACCGCTGGCGAGCACGAGGGCGCCGGTGCCACCTTCGAGGCCCGCGAGGCGCTTCTCGAGCACGTCCTGCGTCGGGTTCTGGATGCGCGTGTAGATGTTGCCGAACTCGGCGAGCGCGAAGAGGTTCGCCGCGTGGTCGGCGTTGTCGAAGACGTACGAGGTGGTCTGGTAGATCGGGGTCGCCCGGGCGTTCGTGACCGGGTCCGGAGCGGCGCCGGTGTGGATCTGCTTCGTCTCGAAGCGCCAGTTCTCAGATGCGGACATGACGAACTCCTGAAGATTGTCGAGTCGGGTGATGCGACGGATGCCGCGGACTCCCTCCGACGTTACGAGGGTGCCGCTCGCGGGGCAACGGCTGGGACACGCGGCGTAACCTCCAGGATGGCTCGGAGGGGCCTGCCGACTCGATAGCGTGAAGACATGGCTAATCGACGTGCAGTGGTGACCGGTGCGAGCTCGGGGATCGGCGAGGCGGCCGTGCGCGCCCTCCGCGCGCGAGGCTGGGACGTCGTCGGGGTGGCCCGCCGCGCGGCGCGCCTCGAGGCGCTCGATGCCGAGGTCGGGTCGGAGTCGTTCGCGGCGGACCTGACGAGCGCCGCCGACGTCGACGCGCTCGCCGCCCACCTGGCCGAGACCGGCCCCGTGCACGCGCTCGTCCACATCGCCGGCGGAGCGCGGGGGACCGATCGGGTCGAGCACGGCGACCCCGCCGACTGGACCTGGATGTTCGAGGTCAACGTGCTGTCCGCGCAGCGGGTGACCGCCGCGATCCTCCCGCTCCTGCGCCGCGCGGCGGAGGCCGATGGCCACGCCGACACCGTCATCGTCACGTCGACCGCCGCGCAGACGGCCTATCCGGGCGGTGCGGGCTACAACGCGGCGAAGGCCGGCGAATCGATGCTCGTGCACGCGCTCCGACTGGAGCTCAACGGGGAGCCGATCCGCGTCGTCGAGGTGGCGCCCGGAATGGTGTTCACCGAGGAGTTCTCGCTCAATCGCCTCGGCGGCGATCGCTCGGCGGCCGAGAAGGTCTACGACGGCATCGACAACCCACTGACGGCCGGTGACGTGGCCGACGTCGTCGCCTACGCCCTGATGGCGCCCGCGCACGTCAATCTCGATCTGGTGACGATGCGCCCCGTCGCCCAGTCGGCGCAGCACCTGCTGGCACGCGGGCCGCTGCGCGTCCGCTCCGACCTCGAGTGAGCGCGCGGGAGCGACCCTCTCACGCCTCCGTGTCGGCGAAGGCGACCTTCGGGACGACCAGGAGCAGTGCAGCCGCGATGAACCCGCCGGCAGCGCAGATCGACCATACGGTCAGGTAGCCCCCGAGCGACGCGGCCGTCTGCCCGGCGACCGCCCCGGCGCCGCCGGCGAGCACGACGCCGAAGATCGCCGACGAGAACGCCCCGCCGATCGTCTTGGTCGTGTTGGTCATCCCCGAGGCCTCGCCCGTGTGCCCGAGGGGAGCGGCCGCAGCGGCCGCGGCCGGCATCGCGCCGACGAGCGCCCCGCAACCGATCCCGGCGATCGAGAGGTTCAGGAGCACCTGCCACAGCTCGAGGTGGAACGGCAGGAAGAGCAGGTACCCGATCCCGACGAGCAGGGCGGCCCCGATGAGGGTGAGGCGAGGACTGATGCGCCGCGAGGTGACCGAGAAGATCACCGCTCCCACGATGAGCGACACCAGGTAGATCCCGGTCACATACGACCGCTGCTCGGCATCCAGTCCGAGGCCGTAGCCCAGCGCCGGGTCGGTGCCGGCATAGGTCGACAGGGGGATCTGCCCGCCGAGCAGGCTGATGCCGATGAGGAAGGCGGTCGCCTGCACCGGCCACATCGTGGGCTGCGCGAGCACGCGCATGTCGATGATCGGGTTCGTGTGCCCGAGCTCGTACCGGACGAAGCCCACCAGCAGCAGGATGCCGATCACGAGAAGCCCGGCGACGCCCCACCATGCGCCGCCGCCGAGCTCGAGCTCGGCGATCAGTCGCATCCAGGCGAGGGCACCGGTGACGAGCAGGAGACCCCAGGCGAGGATCACGGTGCCCAGGGTGTCGATCTTGCGCGCACCTGACGGGGTCGATTCGGGCACGAACAGTGCGATGACCACGACGATGAGGGAGACGGCGATCGCGGGAACCGTGAGGGTGAGGGCGAGGTCGCCGGTCGCGGCGTAGATGCGCCCCGCGGCGAGGGCGCCGATGATCGCGCCCGCCTCGAGCCCGACGACGAGGAGCCCGGCGGCGCGGCGCGTGAGGGAGACGCCGCGGTTCTGACGCCGCCCGCGCTCGAAGATGAGGGCGATCTCCAGCGGCAGCCAGACCACGTAGAAGCCCTGCAGCGACCAGAACAGCAGGAAGGTCCAGAACGAGTCGGCGAACACGAGGCCCCAGGAGGCGAGCGCGGTGAGCACTGCCGCGAACAGGAGGATGCGCTTGTGGCCGAACATGTCGCCGAGCTTGGCGAGGATCGGCACGACGATCGCCGAAAGCAGGAGCTGCCCCGCCTCGAACCAGTTGACGTCGGCGTCGCGGATGCCGAGCTCGACGACGATGTCGCTGAACAGGGGGATGTAGAACCCCTGCAGGATGCCGCTGACGATCTCGACGACGATGAACCAGCCGATGAGCCCGGCCGTGATGCCGAGCGCGGTGGTGCGGAGGGTGCGGGTCACGAGGGGGAGCCTATCGTCGGTGACGCTTTAGTCTGGGAGCCCACCATCGAAGGGATGCCGGTGACTTCCGAGCGCGAAACACTGACCTGGGACGGGTTCGGCCACGCCACCCGCGAGCTCTCCCGTTCGATCGTCGCGGACGGCTTCGCGCCCGACGTCGTCGTCGCGATCGCCCGTGGCGGACTGCTCCCGGCCGGGGCCATCGCGTATGGCCTCGGGGTGAAGAGCTGCGGCGCGCTGAACGTGGAGTTCTACACCGGGATCGGCACGGTGCTGGCGGCTCCCGCCCTCCTTCCGCCCGACCTCGATCTCGGCTACCTGGGGGGCAAGAACGTGCTGCTCGTCGACGACGTGGCCGACAGCGGCAAGACGCTCGCGCTCGCCGTGAAGATGCTCGGCGAGGCCGGAGCGTCGGTGCGCTCGGTCTGCATCTACACGAAGCCCGGCTCGATCGCCTCGCCCGACTTCTCCTGGCGCGAGACCGATCGGTGGATCGACTTCCCGTGGTCGTTCCAGGGCACCGTCGCCCAGGAGGACGCCGGCCTGTCCCCGAGCGCCTGATGGTCAGGAGCCTCGACGAGCTCGCCGCGGCGGGACTGATCGACCCGGAATGGGCTGAGCATCTCGCTCCGGTCGCCGGCGACATCGCCGCCCTCGGCGATCGCCTTCGCGCCGAGACGGCCGCCGGCCGCGGGTACCTCCCCGCCGGCGATCACGTGCTGCGCGCCTTCTCACGGCCGTTCTCCGACGTCCGCGTCCTGATCCTCGGTCAGGACCCGTATCCGACGCCCGGGCATCCGATCGGGCTCTCGTTCGCCGTCGACGCTCACGTGCGGCCCGTGCCGCGGAGCCTCGCGAACATCTACACCGAGCTCGAATCCGATCTCGGGCTGCCCCGTCCGGAGCACGGCGACCTGTCGGCGTGGAGCGATCAGGGCGTCCTCCTGCTCAACCGGGTGCTGACCGTCGAACCGGGCCGTCCCGCCGCCCACCGCGGCTGGGGGTGGGAGAAGGTCACCGAGCACGCCATCCGCGCACTCGCGTCCCGCCCCGAGCCCCTCGTCGCGGTGCTCTGGGGAAAGGATGCCGCATCGGCCCAGGTGCTCCTGGGCGAGACGCCGGTCGTCGCGTCCGCCCATCCGTCGCCGCTGTCCGCTAGACGGGGCTTCTTCGGCTCTCGGCCGTTCTCCCGGGTCAACGCCCTCCTCGAGGCCGCCGGCGGCGATCCGATCGACTGGCGCCTGCCGGCCGCGTCGTAAGCTGGCGTGCATGCTGGAAGACGAATACGACCGCGACCGTCGTCGCCTTCCCCGTCATCTCCGGCGGCGCAGCGAGGCGGCGCAGGAGTTCTCCTTCTCGATCCGCCCCGCGCTGCGCACCGACATGGCCGATGTGCGGGAGATCTACAACTACTACGTCACCAACTCGGTCGTCACCTTCGATGAGAAGCGCTGGTCGCACCGGCAGTGGCTGGAGAAGTTCGACTACCTGACGGGTCTCGGGCTGCCGTTCATCGTCGCGGTCTCGCCGGCGGGACAGGTGCTCGGGTACGGCCTCGTCTCCCCCTGGACGGGCAAGAGCGGGTTCCGCTACACGGTCGAGAACTCCATCTACCTGGGCCAGGCGGCCACCGGCAAGGGACTCGGCCGCGCGCTGCTCGAAGCGCTGATCGCCGCGTGCGAGGACAAGGGAATCCGCGAGATGGTCGCCGTCGTCAGCGACAAGGGCGCCGAGGCCTCGATGGCCTTGCACGAGAAGCTCGGCTTCGTGGAGGTCGGACGGATGGGCAGGGTGGGGTTCAAGTTCGGCCGGTCGCTCGGCACGATCTACCTTCAGAAGCACCTGTCGCCGAAGAAGAAGGAATCGCTGCTGTCACGGATCCGCACGCGCTGACCGCGCACGCGGTCCTCGAGCGCGCCGCCGGCGCCGTCAGCGCGGAGTGCACACCTGCCCGCGCGTGCGCACGGCGTCGATGAGGCGTCGCCAGGCGTCCTGCTCCTGAAGGTCAGCATCGCCGAGCACGGCGCGCTGATCGCGGGTGCCCGTGATCGTCGCGACCTCCCAGGAGAAGCGGTCCGCTCCGCGCGGGGCCGATCCCGCAACCGGTGCGGGGGAGCCCCAGGGGCACGCCTCGACCAGCATCGCCCAGTCCGCGGCATCCCCGTCGGCGGCGATCACGCGCCATGCCCGCCGCATCCCGGCGATGCCGCCGGATCGGACGACCGTGATCGAGATCTCCTCAGTCGGCTCCGCCATCGCCTGTGACCCCGACGTCCGACCACGCGGTGCGGACGGCGCCGGCCTCCTCCGAATCCTCACCGTACTCCTGGGCGGCGATGGCCGTCGTGGCGGCGGCGAACTGGCGGAAGGTCGCCGCGGCGGGGACGTCGCCGCTGGTCAGGGCGAGGTACCAGATGCGTCCCGCGCGCTCCCACGCGAAGCCGCCCAGCGAGGTCGCGACGAGGTGGAACGCCTTGTTCGGGATGCCGGAGTTGACATGGACGCCGCCGTTGTCGCCCGACGTCTCGACGAAGCCCCGCATGTGGGCGGGCTGAGGGTCGCGGCCGAGCACGTCGTCGTCGTAGGCCGTGCCCGGCGCGGCGAGGGATCGCAGCGCCGACCCGGTGACGGCGTCGGTGAAGATCTCGGCCCCGATGAGCCAGCTGGCGGCATCCGCCGTGTGCCCGCGGAGGTGCTGCTCGGTGAGGGCGCCGAACACGTCGGCGATCGACTCGTTGAGGGCTCCCGACTGGCCGGAGTAGTCGAGGCCGCCGGCCGCCTCGATGACCCCGTGTCCGAGCTCGTGCGCGATGACGGACACCGACCGGGTGAACCCCGCGAAGACCTCGCCGTCGCCGTCGCCGAAGACCATCCGCTCGCCGTCCCAGAACGCGTTGTCGTAGTCGCGGCCGTAGTGCACCGACGCGTTCAGGCGGCCGCCGGCGCCGTCGAGCCCGATGCGCTCGAACGCCTCCCAGAAGAAGGCGAACGTCGCGCCCAGGCCCTCGTACGCCTCGTCGACGGCGGCGTCGCCGGTCGGCGCGGCGCCTTCGCTGCGCACCGGGCGCCCGGGAAGGAGTTCGCCGTTCTCGGCGTCGGAGATGAGGCGCGACGGATCAGGACTCGCCGCGACGACCAGGCTGTCGCCGTCGACGGTGAGGTCGATGTGGGCGCGGACGGGAGAGTAGGCGCGCGGCGCAGCGAGCGTCGAGCGGGCGGCGGCGACCGCGAGCGGGAACCGCTCGAGCGGGGCGGCGGCCAGACGTGCCAGCAGGTACGGGGGAACGATCGCGTGCATGCGGCCACGTTAGCCCGTGGCATGGACATGCGGTCGGCGTCGTCAGCCGCGCGGATCGATGACGGGGACCGAGGCGAGCAATCGGCGGGTGTAGGCGGCCTGAGGCTCGAGGAGCACCTTCTCCGTCGGGCCCTCCTCGACCACGCGGCCGTCCTTCATGACCACGACGTCGTCGCAGAGGTTCTGAACGACGCCGATGTCGTGCGAGACGAGCACGAGCGTGAGTCCCTCCTCGGAGCGGAGCTCGCGAAGGAGGGTGAGGATCTGGGCGCGGACGGTGACGTCGAGCGCCGACAGCGGTTCGTCGCCGAAGAGGACTCTCGGCCGATGGACGATCGCGCGGGCCAGCGCGATGCGCTGCCGCTGGCCGCCGGAGAACTCGTGCGGGAACCGGTCGGCGGAATCGGCCGGGAGCCCGACGCGCGTGAGCACCTCGCCCACCCGCGCGCGTCTGTCGCCCTCGATCCCGAGCGCCCACAGCGGCTCGCCGACGATGCGTCCGACGCTCATCCTGGGGTCGAGCGACGCGTACGGATCTTGGAACACGATGCCGGTCTGCCGGCGGAGCCAGTGCAGGGATGCTGCGGACGCCGCGCCGTCGACGGCGTGCCCGTCGAAGGTCACCGTGCCGGCGGAAGGGGTGTCGAGCCCCAGCAGCAGACGCACGAGGGTCGACTTGCCCGATCCGGATTCACCGATGATGCCGAGGGCGGCGCCGCTGCGCACGTCGATGTCGACGTCGTCGAGTGCGATCGTCTCGCGGCGCGGCTGGAACAGACCGGGACGGGCGTCGCGGTGCCGGCGGCTCAGTCCGCGTGCCTGGATGAGATCGGTCATGGGCGGCCACCCGGCTTCCAGACCGTCGCCGTCGCGTCGCGCAGCAGCCCCTGCGTGACCGGGGACTGCGGCGCCGTGAGCAGCGAGGTGACGGGGCCCGCTTCGACGACGCGCCCCGCCTCGAGGACGACGCCCTCCGTCGCGATCTGCGAGAGCACGGCGAGATCGTGGGTGATGAACAGCAGCGACATCCCGGCGTCGTCGACCAGTCCGTGGAGCAGTTCGAGGATCTCGGCCTGGATGGTCACGTCGAGCGCGGTCGTCGGCTCGTCGGCGATCAGCAGCTGAGGGCGGCAGGCAAGGGCCATCGCGATCGCGACGCGCTGACGCTGGCCGCCGGAGAGCTGATGCGGGTAGCGCCGCACGATGGACTCCGGGTCGGGGAGGCGCACCCGGTCTGCCTCTTCGACCGCGCGCGCCCAGGCATCCTTGCGGCGGATGCCGCGCTCGTGGATGCGGATCGATTCGGCGATCTGCGAGCCGACCGTGCGGATCGGGTTGAGCGCGGTCTGCGGCTCCTGGAACACCATCCCGATCTCGTCGCCGCGCACCGAGGCCAGATCGCGGTCGCGGAGCCCGAGGAGCTGCCGGCCGTTCCACGTCACGCTCCCCGTCGCGACCGCATCGCCCGGGAGGAGCCCGAGCAGGGCGAGGGAGGTGAGCGACTTGCCCGACCCCGATTCGCCGATCAGTCCGACCCGAGCGCCGGCCGGGACGTCGATGTCGATGCCGTCGACGACGCGGCGCCCGCCGATCTCGACGACGAGGTCGCGCACGACGAGGCTCATGAGGTCACCACCGGCGCGGGGGTCGCCGCGGCGGCTCCGCGACGAGACAGGGTCGGGTCGGTCGCGTCGCGAAGACCGTCGCCCAGGAGGTTGAGACCGAGGACGGTCAGGGTGATGGCCAGTCCGGGCCAGACGACCGACTCGGGATGGACGGTGATGAACTGCTGGAGGTCGGCGAGGAGCAGGCCCCACGACGGCTCGGTCACGGGTGCGCCGAACCCGAGGTACGACAGCCCCGCCTCGGCGAGCACGGCGACGGCCATGCCCCAGGAGAGCTGCACGATGAAGATCGGCGCCACATTGGGCAGGAGGTGGCGCCAGAGGTTCTGCCACGGGGTCAGGCCGCTCGCGCGTCCCGCGAGCACGAAGTCGCTCCGGAGGACGCGCCGGAGCTCGGGCCGCGTGACGCGGGCGATGTTGACCCCGAACCCGATGCCGACCGAGACGATGACCACCAGGAGAGACCCGCCCCAGACGGCCGACAGCATCGTCGCCAGCAGCACGACGGGGAAGGCGATGAGGATGTCGACGGCGACCGCGACCGTCTCGCGCACCGGCCGCGGCGTGAGCGACCCGAGGGCGGCGAGGACGAGTCCGATCACCGTCGCGATCGCGCCCGCGCCCGCGGCGACCCACACGGTGGTGCGGGAGCCGGCCATGAGCAGGCTCAGGATGTCGCGGCCCGAGTTGTCGGTGCCGAGCAGGTGGCCCGCACCGGGCGCCGCCCACCGGTTCGCGATGTCGACGCGCTGAGGGTCGACGGGCGTCCAGAAGACGGAGACCAGGGCGGTCACGCCGATGACCAGGACGACGGCGATGCCGAAGCGTCCCGTTCCCGACGCCCACAGCCGGGCGAACCACGATGATCTGCGCATCACTCGGCCTCCCGCTGCCGGGGGTCGATCGACCGGTGGAGGAGGTCGACGACGAAGCCGACCACGAGCACGAATCCGGTGAGGACGAGCAGTTCGCCCTGGACCTTGACGAGATCGCGCCTTCCGGTGTCCTCCACCAGCATCCGTCCGATTCCGGGGAGGTTGAAGAGCTCCTCGATGACGACGGCTCCCACGATGATCCCCGCGATCTGCAGCCCGAGGACGGTGATCACGGACAGGCCCACGCTCGGCAGGCCGTGGCGGAGGAGTGCCTGCGTGCGGGTGAGGCCTTTGGCCGCTCCGGTGCGGACGAAGTCCTGCTCGGCGGCCTGGAGCGTGGCCGAGCGGACGAACCGCAGCAGGACGGCGCCCTCGACGACGCCGATCGTCACGGCGGGGAGGATGAGGGCGCGGAACGCGGCGAGCGGATCGTCCCAGCCGGCCCGGGGGAATCCCTGCGCAGGGAGCCACCCGAGCCACACCGCGAACACGACGACGAGCATCATGCCGGCCCACACGACGGGGACCGCGGCGAGGGCCTGCGAGCCGACCGACAGCAGTGCGCCGTCGAACCGGCGCCGCCTGACGGCTGCGAGGATGCCGAAGGGGATGGCCACGAGGAGCGCGACGACGAGGGCCAGGATGCCGAGCGGGATGGTCACCTGCGCCTTCTCGGCCAGCTCGGCGGCCACCGGGGTCCCGGTGAGCTGCGACCGGCCGAGGTCGCCCGTGAGCACGCCACCGATCCACTCGCCGTACTGCACCGGCAGCGGCCGGTCGAGCCCAAGCCGGTCGCGGATCGCGGCGACCTGCTCGGGGCTCGAGTTCACGCCGGCGATGAGCTGTGCGATGTCGCCGGGGAGCACCCGCAGCGCCGCGAAGATGAGCACGCTGGCGACGAACAGACCCAGGACAAGCAGGGCTGCTCGCGTCAGCGCGTAGCGGATCACTCCGTGCTCTTGGCCAGCTCGGCGAGGTTCAGACGCTCATTGACGGAGACCGACGGCATCCCGCCGATGTCGGTCGCGACGGCCAGCACCGAGGCGCCGTTGTAGAGCCAGTCGGCGGCGTGGTCCTCGGAGACCAGACGCGCGGCCTGCGCGAGGAGGCTCGACGCCTCGTCGGGATCGGTCGCCGCGACCGACTCGGCGTAGAGCCGCTGCACCTCGGGGTTGTCGTAGGTGAAGTAGTAGTCGGGGTTCGCCCAGTTCTCGAAGTCGTGGGCCTCGGTGTGGAGCACGAAGCTGAGCTCGTAGTCCTTGTTCACGTAGACGTCGTTGATCCAGGTAGGGAACTCGACCGGCTGCACCGTGAGGGTGACACCGACATCGCGGAGGTTGGAGACGAGCACCTGGGGCACCGTCGTGCCGTACGCCGACGGGATCGTCAGCGTGAGGGCGAGGTCCTCTGCGCCGGCGTCGGCGAGGAGGGCGCGCGCGGCCTCGGGGTCGAACGGGGCGACCTCGGCGAGATCCTCGTAGCCCGGGTCGAGCGACGGGATGGGGCCGAAGAGGGTCGTTCCCGCGCCGACGGCCGTGACGAGCGCGTCCTTGTCGATCGCCTGGCGGATGGCCTTGCGCACGCGGACGTCGGCCAGGGGCCCCTCGGTCGCGTTGAACGCGAGGGTGGCCTTGTCGGTGGACTCCCCGAGGACGAGGGCGAAATCGCCGCCGGCCTCGATCTGGTCCTTCAGGTTCGCGTCGAAGCCGGTGAGGACGTCGAAGTCTCCGGCCAGGGCGCCGCTGAGGGCGGCCTGGTTGTCACTGACGTAGGAGAAGACCACCTCGGCGACCTGCGCGGGCTCGCCCCAGTAGTCGTCGTAGCGCTCGAACGTGATGCTGTCGCCCTGCTTCCAGTCGGTGAGGGCGAACGGACCGGTGCCGTTCGTCGCCGTCTGGCGGTCGATGTCGTCGCCCTCCTTGAGGACGAGGCCGGCGCGGCCGGTGAGGTTCCACAGGAGCGTCGAGTCGGGCTCGGCCAGGGTGAGGGTGATCGTCTGGCCCTCAGCCGAGATGTCGGTGACGCCGGCCAGACGGGCCGAGTCGCGATACGCCTCGTTCTCCTTGACCTGACCGAGCGACCAGACGACGTCCTCCGGAGTGAGCTCCTGGCCGTCGTGGAACGTGACGCCCTCTCGGAGGGTGAACGTGTAGGTCAAGCCGTCGGGGGAGACCTCGTAGTCGCTCGCGAGGCCGGGAACGATCTCCTGCTCGTCGGTGCGCGAGACCAGTCCCTGGTACACGTTGTCGATCAGGATCTGGTCGAGGGCGGCACCGGCGGTCTCGCGGATGTCGAGGTTTCCCGGCTCGAGCACGAGGCGGATGGCCACGGATGCCGACGGGTCGGGCTCTCCGGCCGGCTCAGTGGGGCTCGGCGAAGCGCCGGTGCAGCCGGTCAGGAAGAGCGCTCCGGCTGCCAGAAGGGCGGTGGCGGCCAGCGCGGTGCGGCGAAACATTCGGGGGGATCCTTTCGCGAGGACAGAGGGCGTCGTTGCTGCCGGCGCCCCGGCTCGGGTGCGCATTACAGCCTAGAGTCCTCGCGGACGAGTGCGGTCACCGGCCGTCTTCCGCCGCCACGAGCTCCCGGGCGACGCCCGCGATGAGCTCCGCGAGTTCGGCGGGGCGCTCCTCCTGCACGTTGTGGCCGGTGTCGATGTCGACGATGCGGGCTGCCGGCACGCGCCGCGCGTACTCGTCGCGGTCATCCGCCGTGACGAAGCCGCGTGTGCCTCGGATAAGGGTGAGGGGCACGCGCACCGCGGCCAGGTGCTCCCAGCCGGCGGCGGACAGGATGCCGGAGCTCGCGCGCTCGTGCTCGTCGACGGCGGCCGCGGCTGCGGGATCGGCGGCCAGACGGTTCGCGAGGTGCGCGAAATGGTGTTTCCACTCGACACGGCCGTCCGAGCGGACGCGGGAGTTGAGGAAGACCCCCCGCTCCGCGGACTCCCGTGAGCCCCCGAGCCCGAAGGCGAGCGCCCGGTCGACGAGCTCGTCCCTCGTCGCCCAGTCGGTGGGCCCCGCGAAGAACTGCCGGATGCCGGCCGCGCCGCCGTTCGGATCGATGCCGGGGGAGATGTCGACGATCACGAGGGCGGCGACGAGCTCGGGGTGCGTCGCGGCGAGGGCGGCGGCGGTCAGACCGCCGAGGGAGTGGCCGACGACCACCTGCGGGCGATCCGCCCAGGCGGCGATCACGGGAGCGACGTCCTCCGCGAGCTGCCGGCCCGAGTACCCGCCGTCGCCGCGCCAGCTGGAGTCGCCGTGCCCGGGGAGGTCGAGGGCCAGCGCGGGAAGCCGGGTCGCCAGCACCGTGGTGTCCCACGTGTGCGCATTGAGTCCGGCGCCATGAAGGTAGGTGATCTGCGCGGCGCCCGGGTCGCCGTACCGCAGGGCGCTGACCGTCCGGCCGTCGCCGAGACGGTGCTCCGTCCGCTCGGCGGAGGGGAGCGGAACGCCGAGGGCGGCGGCCTGACCCGGCAGGAAGGAGAATTCGTCGAAGGCGGCGTCGCTCACGCATGCCATTGTGACGGATGCCGCCGGGCCCTCCGGCCGCCGCCGGTAAAGTGGCGTCATGAGCGACGAGCACCGGATCCACCTTTCCCGTGCGGCGCGACCGGCGTACGACGCCCTCGACGCGTTCGCCACGACCGTCGGCACGATCGCGGCCGACGCGGGCATCGACGACCGCCTGCGGGAGCTCGTCCTCATCCACGCCTCGCAGCTCAACGGATGCGCCTACTGCGTGCGGGTCCACACCGATCGCGGCACGAAGGCGGGGCTCACCCTCGACGACGTCGGCCAGCTCGCCGTCTGGCGCGACTCGGGGATCTTCTCCGAACGCGAGCGTGCCGGGCTCGAGCTGGCGGAGTGCTACGTCTTCATCCACGAGGACGGCATCCCCGACGAGGTCTACGACCGCGTCGGCGGCATCCTGTCGGAGGCGGAGTACGTCGCCCTCAGCTGGTTGCTCGTCTCGATCAACGCGTTCAACCGCATCACGATCGCGGGCAAGTATCCCGTCCCCGCCCGGCGCGGACCGTCGGCGTCGGCGTGACGGCGATCGAGGTCTCGGGCGCGCTCAACTTCCGTGACGTCGGCGGGCTTCCGGCGGCAGGCGGAGCCACCCGGGGCGGCGTCCTCTACCGTTCCGGCAACCTCGCCCGGCTGACCGACTCGGGGCGGACGGCGCTGCGCGAACTCGGCGTCGCCCGGATCGTCGACCTCCGCGACGACGATGAGGTCCGCTACGAGCCGTCCCTGATCGGCGACGCCCAGGTCGAGGTCGTCCGCGTGCCGATGTTCGCCGGGTCTGTGGCATCCTTCTTCGACGACGACCTGTCTCTCGACGACCTGTACCGCGCCCTCATCGACGGATCGGCCCATCGCCTGGTCGAGGTCGCCCGAGCCGTGGCATCCGCCCAGCCGGTGCTCGTGCACTGCACGGTCGGAAAGGATCGCACGGGGGTCAGCGTCGCGCTCATCCTGGCCGCCGTCGGAGTCGAGCGGGAGGCCATCGTGGCCGATTACGCCCGAACCGCCGCGGCGCTTCCGGCGGAGAGGAATGCCCGCGTGCTGTCCTACCTCCGCGGGAGGTACCCGCACGCGCGTCATCTCGCCGATCTGGCCACTGCTTCTCCCGCCGGGGCCATGGCGGCCGTCTTCGAGGACCTGGACGCCCGATACGGCGGGCCGCTCGACTACCTCCAAGCCCACGGCCTCGCCGATGACGAGGTCGCCGCACTCCGCGAGGCGCTCGTCGAGTGAACCGGGGCGCACCCGAGCGCTGCGGTGAGCCTCAACGCCGCGGCACGTAGCGCCCGTCGGCGAGTCCGGCGTCGATCTCGAAGCGGTTGCGGAGCGGGTCGCGTCCCGCCAGCGCGTAGAGGATCGGCATCAGGAGCCCGTACCGGCGCCACTGCCGCGCGTGCACGGCTTCATGGGCGAGCACACGGTCGTCGAGGCGGTCCGCTCCGGTGAGGAAGCAGCTCCCCACGCAGACGCCGCCGCGACCGAAGGTCACGGGCGGCATCCCGCGGAAGACCCAGAGACCGCCGTGACGCTCGACGCGTCCGGTCGACCAGAGCATGCCCCACGTCCAGCCGAAGGCGGTGCCGAGCGCGGCCCCGACGCGACTGACGGGGGAGTCGAGGAGCACGCCCGGGATGAGCCGGTCGAGGCGGGCGCCGCGGTCCACCGCGGCCTCGGCGCGCGCCTCCCAGCCCGCGGGAGGTGTCTTCGGGCTCATGCGAGGGCTCCGACCACACGGAGGATCGTCCCGAGATCTGCAACCGCGCCCTCGGGGGATGCCGGCGCGAACCCGGCCAGTGAGGCGCCGACCAGCGGGAGCCGCCGGCGCAGCCGCACGATCGCCTCGGTCAGCGCGGCCGGGGCGAGGCCGAACGGCACCGGCTCGAGAGTCCCCTCGATCGACCCGGGGTCGAGGACGTCGAGGTCGACGTGCACATAGACGGCGTCCGCCCCGGTCGCCACGACCAGGTCGGCGAGGGCATCGGGATCGGCGAGTGCGTCGACGCCGATGCGGCGCGGGCGTGGTGCATCGCCTGCGTCCAGATGGGCGGCCTCGGCGTCGTCGAGCGAACGCGCGCCGGCGAGGACGACCCGGTCGGTCGCGATCACCGGCGATGGCAGGAACGGGCTCGGCGAGGTCAGCACCCGCAGGGCCATGCCCGCCAGGGCGCCGGACGGCGAGGTCTCGGTGGTGTGAAGGTCGCCGTGGGCGTCGAACCAGACGACCGCGAGCGACGGATGCCTCGCGGCGGCGTGCGCGACGGCCGGAATGGCGACCGAGCAGTCGCCACCGACGACGACGGCGGGGTCGTCGGATCCGCCCAGCGCCGCCGAGATCGTGTCCCGGACGCGGAGCAGGGTGCTGAAACGGCGGATGCCGGAGCCCAGCGATTCGCCCGCCTCGGCGGGCACGTCGATCCGCGAGAGCGCCGACCGGGGCAGGTCCCCGGCGATCGCGTCAGCGCCGTCGATGAGGCGCATCGCGCGGGCGGACGGTGAACCCTGCCACTGCGGGGCGACGACGAACCTCGTCATGGGGCATCCCTTCTGTCATGCACATCGGCGCCGGACCCGTGGGTCCGGCGCCGATGTGAGGAGCGATCGCTTACTGCTCGATGGCGCCGGCGTTGCCACCGGTCTTGAGGGCCGCGAGACGGGCCTCCACCTCGGTCAGTTCACCGATGTCCTCGAGCTGGTTGAACTGCGCGTCGATCGTCGATGCGGCGATCTCGGCCTTGCCGGCGGCGAGGGCCTCCTGGCGGCGGACCTTGTCCTCGAAACGGCCGAGCTCGCTCGTCGGGTCGAGCACGTCGATCGACTTGACCGCGTCGTGGACCTTGTTCTGGGCCTCGGCGGTCTTCGCGCGGGCGAGGAGCTCCGAGCGCTTCGAGCGAAGCTGGTCGAGCTTCTGCTTCATCCCGTTGAGGCCGTCCTTGAGCTTGTCGACGACCTCCGACTGCGATGCGATCGAGGGGGCGATGGCGCGCGCCTCGTTCTCCTCGCTGATCTGACGCTGCAGGGCGATCTTCGCGAGGTTGTCAAACTTGTCGGCATCCGTCGCGTTGCCCGAGCCGCGCAGCTCGTCGGCCTTGCGGCTCGCGGCGATGGCCTTGTTGCCCCACTCCGCAGCGGCCTTGACGTCCTCATCGTGGTCGCGCTCCAGCAGGCGCAGGTTGCCGATGGTCTCGGCGATGGCCGCCTCGGCGTCGGCGATGTTGTTGGTGTAGTCGCGCACCAACTGGTCGAGCATCTTCTGCGGGTCTTCTGCGGAGTCGAGGAGGGCGTTGATGTTCGCCTTCATGAGGGTCGAGATCCGGCCGAAGATGGACTGCTTTGCCATCGTGTTTCCTTTCGTAGCGATGAGTCGTGGGGTGGTGGTCGAAGAGGGGGTCCGGCGTCGGAAGATCAGAAGCGACCGCCTCCTCGGCTCGAGCGGGAACCGCCGCCGCCGAAGCTGCCGCCCCGTGAGCCACCGCCGAAGCCGCCGCCACGGCTGCGAGAGCCACCGAAGCCGCCGCCGAAGCCGCCGCTTCCGCCGCCGTTGAGCAGCGAGCCGATGATGATCCCGCCCAGCATGCCGCCGAAATCGCCTCCGCCGCCACTGTTTCCGCCGAGGGAGAACGAGCCGACGTCCTGCTGTGCGGCCTGGCTCGCCTGGGTCGCCAGGGCGCCGGCGCGCTGCGCCAGGGCGAGGGCCTGCTCGGGGTCGCTCTGCCGGAGCTGGGTCGCCTGCACGAGCGCCGCTCCCGCCTCGGCGAGCCGGGTGCGTGCGGTCGCGCCGACGGCGCCGCGCCGAGCGGTGATGAAGTCCTCCGCCGCGGACACCTGGGCCCCCGCCTGGAGGAGTGCCTGGTCGAGCATGCCGCGGGCGCGGTCGGCGCGCTGCTGTGCATCTCGGAATTCGCCGAGGGCCGCGTCGATGTCGGTGTTCGCCTGTTCGAGGAGGGCGACCGCCGTGAGCGGATTGCGGACGGGGCCGGTGAGCGCCTGGCGGGCGGCGCCGACCTGCTGACGGGTCGCGGCGATCACGGGGGCGAGTCGGCCGCTCGGGTCGGCCGTCGCATCTGCGGCCGCGAGATCTTTCTCGAGATCGGTCAGCAGCGTCGCCGCACCGGTGTCGGCCGCGGCGAGGTCGGCGGTGAGCCTCCCGATCGCGTCTTCGAGGAGCGAGGCCTGGTCGATGGCCTGCTCGGCGGCCCGGATGTCGACCGCGGCGCCCGCGCCGTCGCCCGCCTCGACGGCGCGCTGCGCCTCGGTGAGGCGTTCGGCGGCGAACGCGAGCCGGGCCTGCGCCTGATCGGCGTTGTCGATGACGGTGTCGAGCGCAGCGGGGGCGTAGGCGGAGCGGAGGGCGTCCAGCTCGCTCTCGGCCCCCGGGATGCGGCCCGCGGCGGCCTCGTGCGCCTGCTGCGCGCGGCCGAGCGCCTCGGGTGCGTTCTGGGCCAGGTTCCGCAGCGCCGCGAACGACTCGGCCTTCTCGTCGAGCGCTGCATCCGCCGCCGCGCACAGCTGCACGATCTCGCCGTACCAGGCGCGCTGCTGTTCGGGGGAGTCGGGGACCTCGTCGTCCATCTGCTGCTGCAGAGTGAAGGCGCGCTGGAGCGACGCGCGCGCGGCGACGATCGCGTCGGCGTACTCCTCGGTCGCCTCGTCGCCGAACTCGGCCTTCGCGAAGCCGAGTTCCTGCGTGCTCGCGGTGAGCTGATCGTCGGCCTGGACGAGAGCGGATGCCGCGTCGCGGGCGAGCTGCTCGAGGGGGATCTCGGGTTCGGCGCGGCCGCTGCGCCCCGCCTGCCGCCGGCTGCGCCGCACGAGCGCCCAGACGACGAGCCCGGCGATGGCGGCGGCGATCAGCACCACGACCCAGATGCCCGAGCCGCCTCCTCCGGAGCGTGCGTCCTCGAGGCCGTCGGCGGCGGCGACCGCGGCGCCGCCCCAGTCGCCTGCCTCCAGCAGAGGCTGCACACGGTCCTGCTCGATCCGGAGGCGCTGGTCCTCCGAGACAGGGCCCGAGGTGTCGGCCGACAGGAAGTAGGCGCGACCTTCCGTCGCGATCGCGAGGAGGTACTGGTGAGGGCCGAGGTTGTTCAGCGAGGCCGTCTCGTTGGCCCACTCCGCCGACGACTCCGCACCGGTGAACTCGTCGACGTACACGACCCAGAGATCGACATCGGTGTCGGCGGACAGGGCGTCGAGGCGGGAGTCAGCCGCCGCCTCCTGCTCGGGTGAGAGCACCCCGGCGGCGTCGAGGATCCGCTCGGCGCCGAGCGGCACCGGTTCGGTCGCTGCCGCGGACGACGCCAGGGCAAGCGGGGAGAGGGCGATCAGGGCAGCCGCCGCGAGCGCGGGGGCCCATCGGGATCGCATCGGTGAAACCTCCTCCGGGGCGCGGGAGACGCCGCCCGCGTCGAGTCTATTCCGCACCGGGCATGGCTCGATAGCCGCATCGGATCGGAGCGCCTGTGTGTTGTCCCTGTGTTCCTCGCCTAGGCTCGCGCGGTCGGAAGAAGCCGCGCGCACGGAGCGCGATCCCGCTCGGAGAGGACCGCCATGGACGATCGACACGGAGCCGATGTGCTCGCCTCCGGGTGGCGTGAGGCCCACCGCACGGTGGTCCCGAAGGTGCCCGCCACCCGCGACCTGGTCGTCGAGGTCGCCGGCGACGGATACGTCGGAGCGGTGACGCGCGTGGCATCCGGTCATGTCGAGCTGGAGGACCGCCACGGCAGGGCGCGACTGTTCCCCCTCGGAGGCGGGTTCCTCGTCGACGGTGCCGCTGTCGTGCTCGTGCCCCCCGCGGCCGCGGCGCCCGCCGGCCGCGCGCGCACCGCATCGGGGTCGTTCGCCGCCCCGACGGCGCGCGCCCGCGTCGCCCGCGCCTCGCGCATCCTCGTCGAGGGCAAGCACGACGCCGAGCTCGTCGAGAAGGTCTGGGGCGACGATCTGCGGGTCGAAGGCGTGGTCGTCGAATACCTCCGGGGCCTCGATCTGCTCGGCGAGATGCTGGACGATGAGCCGCCGACCGCGGAGCGCAGGTACGGGGTGCTCGTCGACCACCTCGTGCCGGGATCGAAGGAGACGCGCATCGCGCAGCAGATCCTGCGCGGTCCGCACGGCGCGCACCTGAGGATCGTCGGGCACCCCCACATCGACGTATGGCAGTGCGTCCTGCCCGCCACTGTCGGCATCGCCGCCTGGCCCCAGGTGCCCCGGGGGATCGACTGGAAGACCGGTGTGAGCCGGGCGCTGGGCTGGCCGGCATCCGATCATGTCGACATCGCCCGCAACTGGCAGCGCATCCTCGGTTCGGTCCGCACCTACCGCGACCTCGATCCGGCGCTCCTCGGCCGGGTCGAAGAGCTCATCGACTTCGTCACCACCTGACCGGCGCCCGCATCCGGGTGATCGCATGCGCCCGGATACGCTGAGAGCATGCCCGATCCCGATCCCGAGCCGTCCGACGACACTCCGCGCTACCGCGACAAGCCCGTCTCTTTCGTCCGCCGGAGCGGCCGGATGAGCGACGGCCAGGAACGAGCGTGGGACGAGCTGTCCGCCACGTACGTGCTCGAGGTGGAGCGGGATGCCGCCGCCACCAGCGTCCTCGCCGGGTCGGAGATCGACCCGGCGACCGTGTTCGGCCGGACGGCGCCGCTCGTCGTCGAGATCGGGTCGGGCCAGGGGCACGCGATCGTGCACGCGGCCTCGCACAGCCCCGAGCGCGACTTCATGGCCGTCGAGGTCTTCCGTGCGGGCCTGGCCCGGACGATGCTCGATGCCGAGCGCGAGGGCGCGCGAAACCTCCGACTGGTCGAGGCGAATGCGCCGGAGGTGCTCGAGCACCTCCTCCCCGAGGGCTCCGTCGACGAACTCTGGATCTTCTTCCCCGACCCGTGGCACAAGTCCCGGCACACCAAACGGCGGCTGGTCGCTCCCGAATTCCCGCCGTTGGCCGCGCGAGCACTCCGAGACGGCGGGCTCCTGCGGCTCGCGACCGACTGGGAGGACTACGCCAGGCAGATGCGAACCGTGCTGGGCGAGGCGGACGACTTCGCGCCGGCCTTCGACGGCGACTGGGATGAGCGGTTCGAGGGCCGCGTCATGACGGCGTTCGAGCGCAAGGGGCTCGAGAAGGGGCGGGCGATCCGCGACCTGACCTACCGACGCGCGGTCCGGACCGCCTGATGGCGACCTCTCCGCCCGCCTCCCGGCCGGTCGTCGCGGTCGGCATCCTGCCGGCGCTCGCCGTCTGTCTCGCCGCACCCGCCTTCTTCGTTCTCGAGACGCCGTGGCTCGGCTGGCTTCTGCTCGCGGCCGGGCTCGCCGCTGCTGCCGCGATCGAGCGGCGCCGGATCACTGCCGCCGAGCCGTCGCTCACGCGCGACCTCTCGCTCATCGCGATCGGCCTGCTCATCGTGAGCGTCATCCCCCTGAAGGCCGAGCTCGACAACCTCGCGATGCTGAGGTTCACCCTCGCCCTCGGCGGCGCCGTCGTGGTCCCGTACCTCATCTCCCGGTTCGTGTACCGCGACCACGCGATCCGCTTCCCCTGGCGCGGCGGGGGGCGCTGGACCGCGTGGCAGTGGGGATGGCTCGCGGCCGTCCTCGTGCTCGGCTGGCTGATCCTGCCGTTCTACTTCATCACCTCCGGGGTGTACCAGAACTGGCCCGTCGTCGACACGCCCGATCTCATCGCCCGTCTCTTCGTGGGGGTGGGCGCGGTCGGCATCTGGGACGAGCTGTTCTTCATCTGCACCTGCTTCGCCTTGCTCCGCCGTCACTTCGCCGACGGGTCGGCCAACGTCCTGCAGGCCGTCGTCTTCGTCTCCTTCCTCTGGGAGCTGGGCTACCGGGAATGGGGCCCCGCCCTCACGATCCCGTTCGCGCTGCTGCAGGCCGTCATCTTCCTGCGCACGAAGTCCCTCGCCTACGTCGTGACCGTGCATCTGCTGTTCGATGCCGTCGTGTTCGGGGTTCTCGTCCACGCGCACAATCCGGGCCTCCTGGACGGGCTCTTCCTCGTCTCCTCGCCCTGAGCCGTCCCGCAGCGGTCCGAGCGGTGTCAAGGGGCTCTGTCGTCGCCCGCCGCGGGAGTAGCGTCCGGACTCCACGCACGACGAGCGAAGGGACACCGCCGATGAGCGACACGAACGACCCTCAGCACAACACCCAGGGAGAGCCCGACGACCAGACCGAGGCCGACACGGCCTCCGGCGGCGCCGCCGACGAGCCCGACCTGACGACCGACGAGAACGGCGCACCCAAGGACAACCCTTCGGGCGGCTGATACTCCGGTTCCGCCGGCGCCCCGGCATCCCTCCTCGGATGCCGGGGCGCCGGCGTGTGTGCGCGGTCTGCCGCTCGCCTGTCAAGGGGGGGCGGGGGTGAGCCGCCGGGTGTGAGGGTGAGGGCAACGACGAAGGAGGGCCCACATGGCCACGACGAAGGATTCCCGCGAGACGCTCATCGATCTGCTGCCGAAGTTCCGCTTCGCGATGGTGACCACGGCCGACGGCGAGGGCAAGCTCACCGCTCGCCCGTTGACCGTCCAGGAGCACGAGTTCGACGGAGACCTCTGGTTCATCGTCGGTCGCGATTCGTCCGTCGTCGCCGACGTCCAGTCGCGTCCGGCTGTCGGTGTCGCCCTCAGCAGCAACGACGCCTGGGTCTCCCTTGCGGGGCGGGGCGAGATCGTCGAAGACCTCGGCCGCCTGCGTGAATTCTGGTCGCCGGCCGTCGAAGCCTGGTTCCCGGACGGTCCCGAAGACCCCCGCGTCACGCTCCTCAAGATCGACGCCGTGTCGGGGGAGTACTGGAGCAGCCCGGGAGGCGCGATCGCGTCGATCGTCAGCCTGGTGAAGTCGAAGCTCACCGGCGAGACCTACGACGGCCGCAACGACAGCGTGGCTCTCTGAGCGCTCCCGTCCAGGGTGCTAGAAGGCCGCGTCGAGGAGGGCCGGTCCGAAGGCGACCAGGGCGGCGGCGGGGACCACGAGAAGGCCGAGCGCGCCGATCACGATGGCGGCGACGGTTCCCGCCACGGCGGCGGCCGCCGAGCCGAGAGGGAGCCGGGGAGAAGGTGTCGAGGTCATGCTTCGACGTTATGAATTCCGGCGCCCCGTCGGCATCCGTCGCGGGTGTGATCCGGGTCATCCTCAGGGATGATCCGGGCGCGCCGCTTCCGGTCGGAGTATCCTCGAAAGTGGGCCCCGACCGGGCCCCCGGACGACGGATCAGTACCCGGAACGCGACAAGACTGGCCAGGAGAGCCGTCATGTTGTCATGGATCGTCCTCATCGTCTCCGGTGTGCTCGAGGCCGTCTGGGCCACCGCGCTCGGCCGGTCGGAGGGGTTCACCAAGCTCGGGCCCACGATCGTCTTCGGCGTCGCGCTCGTCGCGAGCATGGGAGGGCTGGCGTTCGCCCTGCGGGAGATCCCGACAGGCACCGGATACGCCGTCTGGGTCGGCATCGGAGCGGCACTGACCGTCACCTACGCGATGGTGAGCGGCGACGAGTCGGTTTCGCTCGTACGCATTCTGCTGCTTCTCGGGCTCGTGGCCTGCATCGTCGGGCTGAAGCTCGTCTCGGAGTGACGACCCGCCGGCGCCGCCGCACGCCGTGCGCGGTGTGTCAACCCTGATCTCCGCGGGGGCGTCTGTGCGTAGCGTGTGCCGTCAAGGACGCCATCCAGAGTGAGCGCCGCGAATCTCAATGCGTCCGCGAGCGGAGAGGACACGATCATGTCGACGAGCGATCAGCACGACACCGACGAGAACGCCTACGAGGGCCCGGACGTCGAAGTTCCCACGCACGACCCCGACGGCGAGGAGAAGCCCGGTGGACTCGGCCAGGACGGCACGATCCCCAGCGACCCCGACGGGATCGCAGCAGGTCACACCGGCACGGCGTCGACCTTCGAGCCCGAAGAGGACGAACAGAGCTCCTGAGCGGGTGGGTGCGGCAGAGGGGGAGTCGGTGGCCGGCTCCCCCTCGGCTGTCGCCGGAGGGGGTCTAGGGCGGCTCGAACCTGAGCATCGCCTTCAGTGCAGTTGACGTAACCGGTGCATCCTATGCACTAATGAACTATGACATTCATCGTCCACGGCGCCACCGGCGCTCAAGGTTCCCCCGTCCTCTCCTCCCTCCGCGCCGCCGGCCACGACGCGACCGCCGCCGTGCGGCACATCTCGAAGGCCTCGGGCGATGCGGTCGCGATCGACAACGAATCTGTGGAGTCCCTGGTGGCCGCCTATGCGGGCGCCGGAGGGGTCTTCGTCCACCTTCCGCTCGGAAGCCCCGATCAGCAGAAGCAGTTCGCCCTCGTCATCGGCGAAGCCGTCTCGCAGGCACGCCCCGCACGCGTGGTCTTCTCCACGAGCGGATATCCGACCGCTACGCCCGACGGCGCGCCCACGACGCACGGCCTCCTCGCCGAGGCCCTGGCGTCGTCGGGGGTCTCATCCGCGGTCATCGCACCGAAGCTCTTCCTGGAGAACCTCCTGCTCCCGGTGACCCTCGGTCCGGCCCGCGAGGAGGGGGTGCTCCGTTACCCGATCCGGCACGACTACCCGGTCTCGTGGATCTCGCACCTCGACATGGCCGACATCGCCGTGCGGCTGCTGACCGACCACTCGGTCACCGGCACGGTCGAGGCGGGTGCGCTGCCGCCGCTGCTCGGCAGCGATCTCGCTGACGGCTTCGCCCGCGCCTTCGGCATCCCGGTCACCTTCGAGGCTCAGCAGCCCGAGAGCTACGGGGAGCAGATCATCCCGCTCTTCGGAGAGGCCGGCGCGCGCCCGGTCGTCGATTCGTACCACGCCCGCTGGACGTTCCCCGGCGAGGTGATCGAGGAGGACCGGTCGGCTCAGACGCTGCTCGGTCTCTCTCCCCGCAGCGTCGAGCAGTGGCTGCGGGACACCGGCGTCTGACCGGCTCCCTCCCGAGACAAGACTCGGCCCTCACCCGCGTGACGGGTGAGGGCCGAGTTCGTTGTGCCCCCGAGCCGATTCGAACGGCCGACCTTTGGTACCGGAAACCAAGAGTATCTGTCTGTTCAGACTTGCTTACTGTCCGTAGTTGCGTGTAGAGTCCTGTACAAGCCGGTGCAAACACGCCGGGTTGGATGCACCAAATGGATGCACCAGATTCAGGCAAGGAAAGGAAGCAGCGGTGGCCGAGGTCGAACGCGAAAGAAGAGGTCAAGCGGACAACGAAGTCCGCTCCACAGGAGCACGTCCCTGCCACCTGCCGCAGGCCGCACCGCCCTGCATTGGCTGTCGCTGCGGTGTGGTGACCTTCCAGGAAGCACGAGACGACGGGCGCGAAGTGCGGGACGCAGTGCTCGACGATGCTGTCTCTCGAACGCGCTACCGCGCCTTGCGAGGAGAGGCCGCCTACCCGGACGACCTGGAAACCATCATCGGTGCGGCCTACCGGAAGCACCCGGAACCCGAGATCACCGAGGCGCGGGATGACGTGATCGCAAATGCCGCTGAGGGTCTGCTCGATGCAGAAACGCATGACGACCTGTGCGCGTGCGCGACCTACCCCGAGGACTGCGCGACCTATGGCACCCGACGCCCGTGGAGTCACAGCGACCCAGGCCGGTGGACACGCGCTGTGCTCGAAGCCGCTCTCCGGGTGCCTGTCGGAGAGGGGAAGCAGGGATGAAATCCTTCGACCTGAGCAGGTACCAGCGGATCGTCGGCGTTGAGAGCGTACGCATCAGCGGGAACTTCTACGCCCTCGCCACCGGGCATGGCGAACGGATCTGGATCAGACCCACTGACGTCACCATCTGGGATGAGCACCACCACAGCGGACGAAATCTGTACAGCGGTGACTTTGCCGGGTCTGTGAAGTCTGGTCTCGCGTCGATCTCGAAGCACATGGTCGAGTCCTCGTTGCTTGCCGATGTCGAAGACGTGTGGGACGAGATGTTGGCCGTGCTCGTGCTCGTCGCGGCGACATTCGAGGCCAGTGCCGGTGCGGAGGGGGAGCAGTGACGCGTGCGGACCCTCCCTTCGAGCCGGGGTTCAGGCCGTCCGCGCGGCAGGCCCCGCAACCCCGCCAACAGTGGCATACGACCACGCCCCTGAGCACCGCGATCGCGCAGGTGCTCGCCGATAAGTACCCGACCAGGAGGGGACCCGATGCCCAAGAAGAGCGAACCGATCTTCCGAGTCCCGGCTGACGAGTCGAAACCGTTCAAGTACTGGCAGGCGACGGTCGAACTCCCGAACCCCACCGGGCGGCAGCAGGACCGTCGCCGGAAGTACATCCGGTCGAAGCACAAACCGACCGTGCGCGCGAAACTCCACGAGGCGCGTGAGGAACTCCGGAAACGGGGCGACCTCCCCACCGACAGCATCACCGTCGAAGTGTGGTTCGAGTACTGGCTCCGCACCTACCAGCTCCCCGAGCTCCGCCCCTCCGCGATGGATTCGCTCCGGTCCGTGGTGCGCCGGCAGATCATCCCCTCCCTCGGCCCGAAGACCCGGCTCGACAAGATCACCCCCGCAATGGTGAAACGGCTCCGCGCCGACATCACCGACAAGGGCCTCTCATCCACATACGCCCGCAACGCTCACCACGCGCTCGCGAAATCCCTCCACGCCGCGACCGGTGAAGGACGCATCCCCTCGAACCCCACCGAGTACGTCACCCCACCCCGCAAAGCCCGCACCAACCTCGACGTGATGACGCTCCCCGAAGCTCTCACCCTGATCCGTGCCATCGAGGAACACCCCGACCGGGACCGGTGGGGCACATCCCTCCTCACCGCCGCACGCCGCGGGGAAGTCATCGGCCTCGAATGGGATCGCGTCACCGATGTGCTCGACATGTCGTGGCAGTTGCAACGCCTCACGAAATCCCACGGGTGCGGAACCGGACCCGTCGCGGGGCGCGTGTGGCCCTGCGGGAAGATCTTCGGCGCAGCCTGCCCGGACAGTCACCTCGAGGTGCCCGCGGACTACGAGTACCGTCACGTCACCGGCGGCCTGTACCTCACCCGCCCGAAGTCGTCCGCAGGGTGGCGGATCATCCCGCTCGTGTCACCCCTCCGCGAAACCCTCCAACGACGCCGCACCACCGAACCCCCCAACGAGTACGGCCTCGTCTTCGCACGCCCAGACGGGCAACCCCGCGACCCCCACCAGGACACTAAAGACTGGCGCACCCTCATGCACCAGGTGTTCGGCGAGGACCGGTCCATCCGACTCCACGACATCCGCCACACCACCATCGACCTGCTCTACGCCGCCGGCGTCCCCGAAGACCTCATCCAAGAGATCGTCGGCCACTCCACCCGGGCGATGACCCGCGCGTACAAATCCCGGTCCGACGTCCGCCGACTCCGCGACGCGATGGAACAACTCTCCGAACTGCTCACGCAGCCGACAGAACGTACGCCCGAAATAAGCGCGTAGTCACACCCAGCTCACGGACCAGGGCACCCTCGTCCGGCGCCCACCGGTACGCCGCCTCAAGCTCCCGCGGGCAGATCAGGTTCCGTGCTGCGTACTCATCCGCTTGCCGTTCATGCTTCGGCCGGTCGTCGGGGTGGGCGAGGTCCGCATGCCCAATCTCGTGCGCGAGGATCAACCGTTGCGCGCCCGCCCGGAGCCGGGAGTGGATGAGGATCGTCCGGTGGTCGGGGAGCCACAACCCGTGCGCTGTCCGCAACGGTCTCGTGACGACCTCCACCCCAAGCTGCTCCGCGTGATCCCACGGATCGTAGAGCAGCCCCTTACGTGTCGAGTGGTTCGTCTTCCTCAAGTTCCGCGTCACGTCCCGCTGCCCCCCGCAGTTCGTCGAGTTCGTCATGTGTCATCTCCGCGGGCTTCTTCGCCCGGTGAGCGTCGAGGCTAACGGGAGCGTCCGACATCTCCCGGTCCACGGCCCGGCTGATGCGTTCCATGACCTCCTCCGGCGTCAACCGTGTCGCGCTCACCAGGGCGAGCAGCTGCGGGACCTTCACGGCCTGCTTCCCAGAGAGAAGCTTCTGCACAACCGTGGGCGATACGCCCGTCCGGTCGGACCAGTCCTGCTGCGACATGCCGGACTCTTTCATCACGCCGCGGAGAACGTCCGAGGTGGCCTTGTTGATGAGCTCGTCGGGGATCTTCACACCCTCACTCTATGCGTGAACGCTGTCCGAAGCGACACGCCGCACGGCTCTACAGACTTGTGCATGTCTGAACAGACAGATAGTCTTTCCGTATGGACATCACCCCGGGAAGCAGAAGAGTCGCCGACAACGTTCGCGCCGCCATTCACTCCCACCCCGCATCGCTGGCAAGCATCGCCCAAGCCGCCGACATGCGCGAGGTCGACCTGCAGTCACGTCTCAACGGAGACACCGACTTCACGGTCAACGACCTCGTGCGTGTCGGCGGTTTTCTGCGTTGCGCGCCGGCCGACCTCATGGAAGGCGCAACCGCATGACCACCCCCACACCCCGGATCTCGTTCCGACTGAACCAGCTCGTCGAAGCATCCGGCATGTCCCTGTGGGCGATCAACAAGGCGATCGCTGACGGGGATCTGAAGGCGAAGAAGAGAGGCCGCAGCGTGATCGTTCCGGCCGCCGAAGCGGAGCGGTGGATCGCATCGCTCGAGGACGCCTGACCCATCCCAGACAGCAGAAATGCCGCCCGGCCAGGGACGGCATCTCCGAACAGAAAGGCAAGCACGTGCCTACGACACCCACGATACCAATCACCCCCGGCGCACACGCCCTCGCCAACCACTGGCGCGAAAACCTCAACACCCTCGCCACCACACGAGACATCCCCGCGCTCAGGAGAGAGGAACAGTCCTACGCGCTCCTCACCGTCACCGCCGTGCAGAAGGGTGACCTCCGCTCCGTCCTGATCTTCGCGGACCTCTCCGACCATGCCCGGAAGCTCATCGACCACGCCGAACAGAAGGCCGCAGCATGAACACATTCACCGCCAGCAACGGCGTAGATGTCGCCCAGACCGACTTTGTATATTTCACGACCCTCGAGGTGAAGACGGTCGACAACACCGTGACGCTTGCCGGGGTCCACGTAGCCGCCCTCCGCGAGTTCTACCGGGCTGGGGAGGACGCTCGCCTCGGACGGTGGAGGTGGCCCGAGGAGCCCAACTGGGTCTGCTATCCCGCTGGAAATGGCGTCGTTGTCTTCAACGAAGACGCGCCCTCATTTGGTAGCTGCACACTCTCCCGGGGTAGTGACACGTGGCCGTATTGGCGTCCTGCTGCGAGCGCCTACTTCGATGCTCACCCGGAGCCGAAGCCTGCGTGGCACGACGCCAAGCCTGGCGAAGTGTGGGCGATCCGTCGCCACGGCGATGACGAGGAGATCGCGTGTCTGGTCGAGACCTTCCAGGAGACATTCGTCTTCCAGGTCGCGGACGCCGAGTCGATCACCACGACGCGAGGCGTCATCGAATCGGGTCGCAGGATCTGGCCGGAGGATGCGTCGTGAGCGTGGATGTCACGGTCGATGAGACCCCGAACCCGCCCTACCCGCCCATCCCCGCCGCAACCGCAGCACGCCCAACCGGGCTCAGCCTGGCGGTGGGGCGTGGATGAGCGAACGGTACCTCGTCCTGTCCCGCTCGGGCGGCCTCGGGATGCGGATCAACTCCCCAACGGAAGCGGAACGGTACCGGACCCTCGGGTACGACGTCCGCGATACCCGCTCCTCCTCGCCACCGCCATCCTCCTCATCCCCTTCGCATGGGGAGTCGGGTACTTCAGCGGGATCACCGCCGCCGGCATCTGCCTGACGGTGGGGTACCTGATCCTCCACATCTACAACGCAGGAGAACACGCATGACCGGCACGTGGGATGCGATGGTCGCCGACGAAACCCGCACCTGCCCCCACTGCAACGGGCGCGGCTGGATCCAACTCAGCTACGACCCCGACACCGACATCGACTGCCCCACCTGCAAGGAGTACACCCCATGACCGATGCACGAACTGGCGCTATCCGCCGGAACACGGAAGCACTCAACCGCCTCGCGGCAGCTCAGGAAGCTGTTGCGGCGGAGATGCGCACTGCGAACATGCTCGTCGCCGCGCAGTTCTCTGCGAACGGCTGGGTGACATCGAAGCGGTACTCGCAGGCGCTGCACAGCGAAGCGATCGCTCGGATCGGGGTGCGCCCGTGATCACCCCCGACATGCCCGACACCGAGTACCACCAGCGGGCTGAACTGTCCTCCACCGGGGCGAGACGACTCCTCGACAGCCCCGCCCGGTTCCACTACTGGAACACCCACCCCCAACCCTCCAAGCCAGCGTTCGACCTCGGATCCGCGGCACACGCGAAGATCCTCGGCGTCGGCGCGAGCATTGTCCTCTACCCGGACGAGCACCTCACCCCGTCCGGTGCGGTGTCGACGAAGCAGGCGACCCGCGACTGGGAGCAAGAGCAGCGCACGCGCGGTCTCATCCCGATCGGTCGGGCGGATGCCGCGAAGGTCGACGCGATGTCCGAAGCGGTCCTCGCCGACACGCAAGCCCGCGACATCCTCGAAACGATCGCCGGCCGTGAGGTCACGATCATCCAGGACGTGGACGGTGTCCCTTCCCGGGCACGGTTCGACCTGTACGGGAACGGCCACGCCGGCGACCTGAAGACCACCCGCGACGCGTCCCCGAAGGGCTTCAACCGGTCCGTCGGCTCCTACGGATACCACATCCAGCAGCAGTGGTACGAGGACGTCCACCGCGCCGAAACCGGCACCCCCCTTGAACGGTTCACGTTCATCGTCGTCGAATCCGCCGCACCCCACCTCGTCGGCGTGTACCGGCTCGACTTCATCTGGGAAGACCTCGCTCAGAAACGCACCCAGCAAGCCCGCCAGTTATACCGCGCGTGCGTCGAGGCGGGGGAGTGGCCCGGGTACTCACCCGTCACCCTCACCCCACCCACATGGGCCATTTATGAGAACGAGGAAGAGGAGATCCAGGTCTGATGGCTGCCTACACCCGCAGAACCCGCACCCAGGTCTTCCAAGAGATCGCCCTCGAGTGGCCGACGAACGTCGCCGAGCTCGAGAAGGCCATCCGGGCGGCGCGCAACACGCTCGTCCCCGGAACAGAAGCAGCCGACACCTTCACCGTCACCCACGACGACGAAGAACTCATCATCCGATGGGTCAGCCACACCCGCCTCGACAAGCCGGAGGACTCATGAGCATGGACATCCGCGCCACCGTCGAACCGAAGAGCGACCAGCTCAACTTCGACGACGTCGCCGCCACCGGCATGGTCATCACCATCGACCGGGTCAAGCAAGGCCCCCCCGATCAGCCCGTCGAACTCCACAACACCGAGCACCCCGGACGCCCCTACAAGCCCGGGAAATCCATGCGCCGGGTCCTCATCGCCGCGTGGGGTACCGACGCATCCAAGTACGTCGGCCGGCGCATCGAAATCTACGGGGACCCGACGATCAAGTTCGGCGCAGACGCTGTCGGCGGCATCCGCATCCGTGCGCTATCGCACATCACCGAACCCCTCACCGTGCCCCTCACCCTCACCCGGGGGAAGCGTGCACCGTTCACCGTGAAGCCCCTCACCGAACCCGCCACGCACCTCGTGAAGATCCTCCGCGCCGCCGACACGGTCGACGCGCTGAAGGCCGCATGGGACATGGTCACGCAGCAGGGACACAGCGGGAACCGGGAACTCGTCGCGCTCAAGGACAAGCGGAAGACCGAGCTCGCATCGGAGGCCGCACCCGAAGCCGAGTAACCGTCCCCCGAAGCGGGGTTGAGCCGTCTTGTCCACGGCTCAACCCCTCACCCACCGATTCGCACCCGTTCAAGGAGCACACCGTGAGCACCAACATCCTCCCGCACAACGTCCCGATCCTCTTCCCCAACGACACACCCAGAGCCAGAGCCACCGACCCCACCTCATCCCACGAAGCCGCCGACGCGACAACCAGCATCGTGCAGGCATCACAGCGTGCCGTCGCCGCCATCTTCGAACAGCAGGCCAAACCCCTCACCGAGAAGGAGGTCGAGCAGCTCGGCATCTTCCGGTACGGGCTCCCGTACTCCGAGTCCCGCCTCCGCTCCGCATGCTCCGAACTCGAAACCCTCGGCATCCTCCGCCGGGACGGGTTCATCCGCCGCCCCGGCGACGCCCGCCGCCGCCAGCTCTGGACCCTCGCATGAGCCCCCGCGAGATCCGTGCCTGCGCCCGCTGCGGCATCCCCCGCACCGTCCGCAACGGCCGCACCACCCGCATCTGCAAAGACTGCAGCGCCGTCCTCAACAAGACCGAACGCAAGGCGTGGGCAGCATGACCGCGATCAGCTTCCACGTGGAAGGGACCCCTGCGCCGACCCGAGGCCCTCGAGCGCCCCTCACCGAATGGCAAAGCAAGAACACTCCCGAAGTCCTGCCCCGGCACATCCGCCGGAGCATCGCGGAAGGCCAGGGCGGGTGCTGGTTGTGGACGCGATCGCGGAGTCGGGATGGCTACGGCTGGACCTCCCTGGACGACAAGACCTACCAGGCACACCGACTCGTGTTCCGACTGCTCCGAGGCGAACCCGACGCGGGTCAGGTACTTGACCACCTCTGCCGAGTCCGCCACTGCGTGAACCCGGACCACCTCGAGCCGGTGTCGCCGAGGGAGAACCTCGCGCGGTCGCCCCTCACTCCAACCGGCATGGGGGACACCTGCATCAAAGGGCACCCGCTCAGCAAGTGGCACGGGCAGAGACGCTGCGTGACCTGTAAGGCCGCGTACACAGAAGCACACCGGCAAGGAGACGAATGGGAATCGAGGCGGCCATGGGCAGCTCAGTGAACTTCCACGTGGAAGGCGTGCCCGCACCCAAAGGGTCGAAGATTCGGACCCGGTTCGGTATGCGCGAGTCCTCGCAACGAGTGAAGCCATGGGAGGACCTCGTCACCCAAGCCGCCGCGATCGCCGCTGACGCCGAATGCCTCCTCGGACCGCTGACCCCGCCCTACCGAGTGGATGTCTGGTTCTACATCGCCAAGCCCCGCACCACACGTGCGACGCACCCCGTCGCACCCACGGTCGGCGACGGCGACAAGCTGCTGCGCTCCACTTTCGACGCACTCAAGACCGGGGGACTCATCCTCGACGACCGGTTCATCGTCGCCGGCGAATGGTCGAAGGAGTGGGCCGTGGGGGAGAAGCCCGGGGCGATCATCCGCATCACGGAGGTGACCGCATGAACTTCATCCCGCCTACCCGTGCTCGTGTCCTCCCGACGTGCGGCCGCTGCCTGAACTGCCATCCCGGGAAAGCGTGGGGCGGCGACGAATCCTGCCGCGTCCTCAACCGCACCACCCCGACCACCGACTGCCCCTGCCACCGGAAGAAGGAGACATGAGAACGCTCCACAGATGCTCTGTCCAGGACTGCCAGCGGAACGGCTCCTCGATCGTCAACGGCGATCGTCGTGTCTGCCTCATGCACTACAAGCGGTGGAAGCGCAGCGGAGATCTGGGCGGCGCTCAACCGTCGAAGAGTCGAAACCCGCACAAGCGTGCATGCGCCGTCGTTGGCTGCGATGCGATACAGGACGGGAACGCGGCCCACTGCAAGATGCACGACACCCGCGTTCGTCGACACGGAGACCCGACGAAGGTCATCGCACCGGAGGAGCGCGCCGTCCGTAAGGGCGAGCGTTCCCCTCACTGGTCTGGCGACGCCGCAAGCTACTCTGCGGCGCATCAGCGGATACGAGCGCACCGCGGCTCCGCGAGGGCGCATCCCTGCGTCGACCGATGCGGGAGACAAGCGGCTCACTGGTCCTACGACCGCAGCGACCCGGACGAGAAGCGCTCCGAGCTCGGCCCGTACTCCACGGATCTCTCGCGGTACGTGCCGCGTTGTGTTCGCTGCCACAAGGCGTTCGACCTGGCCGCCATCCGGGCCCTGACCGACGAGGTGAGTGTCTGATGCCGCGCGATTCCAGGCTGTACATGACGTTCCCGAACGACATCCACAGGCACCCGAAGATCAGCCGGCTCACCCCGGAGGTGCGGTGGGCGTTCATCGAGATGAACGGTGAAGCGCGCATCGCTGACAACGACGGTGTGTTCCCCGCAGAGGATGCCGAGTTCACGTGGGGCACGGAGATCCTCGCAGCGCTGGTGGGGTCCCACCCGACCCGTCCTCTTGTCACACGCGTCGGTGACACGTACGTGATTCGTGACTACGCGGAGCACCAGGAGACCCGTCAGGCGCGGGAAGAGCGGCGTTCCCGGAACGCGGCGAACGGTGCGAAGGGCGGCCGCCCGAAGAAGAACCCAGGGGTAACCGAGTCGGTTTCTGGTGGGTTCCCGTTCGGAACCGACTCGCAAGCCACCGAAACCCAGAAGAAAGCAGAGTCAGAGTCAGAGTCAGAGGACTACTACTCACCTTCCATGAGTCAGTCCAGTAGTAACCGTGCGCGAGTTTCGACTGACGCGATCCCTGTGTCGGAAATGACGAGACGCCTCGCGGGCCAGAAGGGCATCAGCTCCCTGCGGTCGATCGTCGATGCCGTGGGCCGTGAGGTCGGCGTGACGGTCACCGCGGATCAAGCGTTCCAGCTCTGCACCCTGCTGCTCGAGAAGGCGAAGCAGTGGCCCGACAACCCGCAGGCGTACGTCCTCCACTGCATCCGCACCACGAAAGCCGAAATAGAGCAGCACCTCTACGAGCGGGTCGGGGTGGCGTCATGACCGTGTCGGTGAAGTTCGACGACCGCGTCTGGGCGCGTCTGCTGCTCATGGCGGAGGCGCAGGGGATCACGGTCCCTCTTCTGCTTGAGGCGTCAGCGTCACGCCTGTTGACCGGCTCGACCCGCGCCGCGCAGCTTGAGGGCGATCGCGACTCACGACGCTCGGCGCACAAGGAAGCGCTGACGACCGAGATCCGGAAGCTCCGCCGCCGCGGACTCCCGATCACGGCGATCGCCGAACGCGTCGGGTATTCGACCTCGTACGTATCCAGGCTGCTCATCGCGAGTGGTGAGCGGACCTGGCACAGAACCAGCCCGAAAACCGGGCACAGCGAAAGGAAGACCGCATGACCACTATCGAGACCGTCCGCGTCTACACGAAGCCGGACTGCCGTCAGTGTGACGCCACGAAACGGCGCCTCACCGACAAGGGCATCGAGTTCACCACTGAGGACCTCACCGACGAGGGGAACCTGACCGCGGCGAAGGCTCTCGGGCACACGTCCGCACCGGTCGTGGTCGTCGGCGAGGAGTCGTGGGCCGGGTACCGTCCCGACCTGATCGACGAGCTCACCGAGCGCATCGAGGGGAGCATCTGATGGCTGAGATCAAGGTCTCGAGCGCGTTCGTCGAGGACGTGGTGTCCGACCGTGAGGGGAACGTGTTCGCGTTGCGGACGTCGGAACCCCACCGGCGGAAGAACGAGCAGGGGGAGTGGGAGACCACGGCCCGCACGTTCCGGACGGTGAAGGTGTCCCGCGATTCGGGGGTGAGCCTGTCCGAGTATCGGAAGGGTGACCGGGTCGAGTTCACGGGCAACGAGAAGACGGAACGTCGCGACAAGGACGGGAAGACGTACTACGACCTCGTGGTGTGGGCGTCGAGCGTGGCAGCGGTGAGTGGGCAGTCGGGACGGCAGCAGCAGCCCGAACCGGCGCCCGACCAGTGGGCGACGCCGGAGCCTGCCTGGGGAGGTGGCAGCTATGGAGACGACACCCCGTTCTGACGAGATGCGGATCCTCACCGTCCGTCAACCGTGGGCGTGGGCGATAATCCACGGCGGCAAGGACGTCGAGAACCGCGTCCGCAACATCGCCGGGGACTACCGCGGACCGGTCGCGATCCATGTCGCGAAGGCAGCGGCAAGAATCACCGTGGGCGAGTACGACCAGGTCGTGCGAGTCGGATACGAACCCCTCGGCGAGCCGGAACACTCAGGCAGGATCATCGGCGTCGTCGACCTAGTCGACGTGCACAGCGCCTCCGTCATCGGCGGGTGCGGGCGGATGGACAACAACTGCGAAGATCACCCGCACGGATGCCGCCACCACTGCTCACCGTGGGCGATGGGCCCGGCGCCCGAGGGCTGGTATCAGCATCTCGTCCTGGCGAACCCGCGACCCCTCGCTGAGTCGATCCCGTACCGGGGTGCGCTCGGCCTCCGCCGGCTCGACGCCGACACCATCCACCAGATCGAGGAGCAGTTCCATGGGTGACCGGATGTGTATTCGCGGGTGCGTCCAGAGAGACGTTCACTATGCGACCTGCGCCTGCAGCGGCCCGGGTTGGGAGGACCGTGGGGACCGGTGCCGGGGTTGCGCGCCGCGTGAGTGCCGTGACGGCTCGTACCTGTGCGATCCGTGCTTCGGGAGGATGCGACGTCACCTCGACGACACCCCGGATCTCCTCGGCCGGCTCGCGTCGATCGCTGACCCGGCGAAAGCGGTCCCGACCGATGCGTTCCGGTCGGGCGGTGGTGGTCCGGTGGAGGCGGCTGCTCCGATCGGGGCGGACCTGATCGACGCGGTCACCGCGATCCGTGCGACGTACAGCACGTACCTGTCGTGGGGTTCGGACCTCACCGCCATGTCGAACGATGTGGAAGCGGTGTCGTGGATGTGTTCCATGGTCCTCGACCGTCACCCCATGGTCGATGGGGTGCGGGAGGCGTGGTCTGTTCAAGATGCGGTGGACCGGTGGGGTGTGGAACGCCGCGACCCCACCACCTGGACCGAACCCGGAGAGGACGGGGAAGAACCCATCGCACCCGTCCGCGAGTGGGGTGACGGGCTCGTATCCCGCGAACAAGCCGCGAAGTACGCGGACCGGGAGATCCGCACCATCCGCCGTTGGGAAACCCAGGGCCTCATCCACCGCATCACCACCATCACGGGCGAACGGGGTCGGAAGATCGCCCTGTTCCGCCTATCCCAGGTCCTCACCGTGAAAGCCGAGCAAGCATCGTGACCCCCACACGCCAACTCGAGCAGGCGATCGGCCGGCTCCGGTTGTGGACGTACCCGAAGTACGTCACCGATCAGCGGGAGTGGTTATACGACCGGGACCTGACCACCGTCCTCGAAGCAGCAGAACACCACCTCAAGGAGAAGACACCATGACCAGGCCCAAGGTGAAAGTCATCCACACGCCGCCTCGGCAGCGAGGTCGCGAACCCAAACCGCCGGAATGGTGGCGAACTTTCTGGCGCCCGACAGGGACCGTGGTCGAGTACCTCGGTGTCCGATGGCAGCTCGCCGTGGTGGGTGCCGCTGACCAGTGGTGGCGTCAGTGGGGACGTGTTAATCGGGAGGTTGAGCGATGACCGGACAGGAAGCACGAGACGACGAACGCGAGGCGCTGATTCGCGCGCTGCGAGAGCGTTCGATCTGGCACTCGGGAGCGCCGTACGAGGAAGACGCGGACGCGATCCTCGCAGCGCTCGGGCCGCACCGGAAGCACCCGGAACCCGAGATCACCGAGGAGATGGTCGAGCGGGGGGCGCGGGCGATATTCGCAGAAGAGCAATGCGACCGCACGCAGAAAGCAACTGCTGAGGCGCTCGTATCGAACTGGCAGTCGCGCCTCAGCGAGCGGGACCAGGCCGAGTACCGCGCCCTGACCCGCGCCGCTCTCGAAGCCGCTCTCCGGGTGCCTGTCGGAGAGGGGGGAGCAGGGTCCGGCTGATATCCCCCGAACATGAGCGAAACCCTCATGTCGGAACCCACCCGTAATCTGTCCGATTCGATACCCGCCATGTCAAACAGATGCGGTACGCTGAGCTTGCGGTAGGAATACGCCCAGAGACATCAAGACCCCTCGACCAACGTCGGGGGGTCTTTGTCATCCCCAAACGTCAACGGGCCGGCGCCCGGGTGCATCCCCACACCCCGGGCGCCAGCCGACCACCGCACACACTTGGGGCGGTACATGACCTGCCGTGACCGGTGCAGGGTTCATGCCGCCCCACCAAAGGAGCGACCGTGCACGAGTGCGACTGGTGCGGGAAACCCTGGACAAGTCAGCACAGCGCCAACACCTGCTGCGAGGAGGACCCCGTTGAGCGACGACGATGACGACTTCACCACGGACTTCAACGCCCCCGAAGTGCGCGCCGCGAAAGATGCCGTCGCCCGCGCGATCAACGACTACCTGCACGTCCTCCGCCCCGACGATGCCCCCTACGTCGTCGCATGGGCAGTGGCCGCCGAGTGGACGAACACAGACCTCGAGCTCACGGGTCGCGCCGGTCGCGACATCATCATGCCCAACGAGCAGACAATCAGCGCATCAGCGGGCCTCGGCTCATACCTCACCGGCCGCTTCGTGTAGGAGGAACCCCGTGACCATCGGAACCGCTGAAGGCGCAACCAACGGGAAAGCCGGAGCCACCACCCGCTACCAGCTCTACCGTGACGGGCAACCCGCCGAAGGCTTCACCACCGCCCCCAACCGTGAATGGGCCGAACGCGACAAAGCCTCCCAAGTCGACGCCGACCGCGACCTCAACCGCGGCAAGCACAAGTACACGATCCGCAAGGTCACCCCGTGACCCGCAGCCTCCCCTCAGGCGAGTACACACTCACCACCCAAGCCGGACCCCGCACCATCACCGGCACGGCCGACATCGACGAGTACGGATACTGGTTCCTCAACGACGAGGGCCACACCATCCTGCACGTCGCACACGGGTCACTGCACAGCATCGAACCCGCACCCACCGCCGTCACACCCAAGGCGGAGAACGCACGCGACAAGCTGCGAGCCCGAGCAGGACGGTGACCATCCCATGGTCGCCTCCCGCACCGGACTCACCCCACACCTGAACTTCCGACGGCGAGTGCTCACCAGGGACCGTAGGGCCGGCATCACCCATTGTCCCGAATGCGGAGTCGAACTCGACTACGACATCTCCCGCCAGCCCAACAGCGCCGAACCCGACCACATCATCCCCCACGCATACGGGGGAACCAACGACCCATCGAACGGCCGCACCATCTGCCGACGCTGCAACCAATCCCTCGGCAAGAAACGCACCCCCAGCACCACACGCGAACCCCTCCGACCCTCAACCGGATGGTGACCAGGGCACCCACCCCCCACCCCCGCACCCAGCTCGCTCCCGGTGCATTGCGACTTTCACACACAGAGAGTGGTGGCACGCGATGACGACCTCTGAGCGGTTCCGGGAGCACATGGCGAAGGCCTCCGAGGCGGACCCTGCGGTCGCGGCGCTCGTTGAGGAAGCCGCTCGGATCATGGATCGCCTCGACAAGATCGACGGGATCGTGACGGGCAAGACGGAGTGGATCGAGCTGATGCACTTCCGCGTCAAGAACGACGACGCGCAGACGGTGACGGTCACTCTCGATGGCGTGCTTGCCGAGGCTCGTCAGCAGGCGGCGGCGTTGAAGTCCCTGATGCAACAGCTCGGCCTGGGCAAGGCGGACGTGGCAGCGAAGGAGAAGGTCGTTGACCCGCTCGACCAAATCGCAGCCCGTCGCGCTGCTCGGGGAGGCGCCACCGCGCGTTCTCGTCGAGCCGGCGCGGTCCCGAGCTAACTCGTGGGAGGACGTCGCAGACCTGTCCGCTCGTGCGGGTGTGGTGTTGGACGGATGGCAGGAGACGATCCTCGAGGCGTCTCTCGGCGAGCGTGGGGATGGCCTGTGGGCCGCGAAGCGTGTCGGGGTGAGCGTGCCTCGCCAGAACGGCAAGTCGCAGTTGATGGTCGCCCGCATCCTCGCCGGTGTGTTGCTGTTCGAGGAGCGGAAGATCGTTGTCTCCGCTCACCAGGCAGACACCGCGCGCGAGTCGTTCAACAAGCTGATCGAGATCCTCGAGGCTGACGGTAACGGCTGGCTGATGGACCGGGTTCGCCCGAACGGGATCATGAACGCGATCAACCGTGAGGCCGTGCGGTTCCGGAACGGTGCGACGGTGCAGTTCAAGGCGCGTACGGGCGCCGGCGGGCGAGGGTTCTCCTCGGACTGCCTGATGCTCGACGAAGCGCAGCGCCTGAAGCGGTCGGCGTGGGTTTCGATCAACTCGACGATGTCGGCGATGCCGAACCCGCAGGTATGGTTGCTCGGCACTCCTCCGACGCCGGAGGATGAGGGCGAGGTCTTCGGGTCCGTCCGTGACGCGGCGGTCAAGGGCGCCTCCGACTCGGCTGCGTGGGCGGAATGGTCCGCGGACCCCGCGTCCCCCGAGTACCAGGACGCGTATGACGACCTCGCGGCGAAGAAGTGGTCCCCGGCTGTGGAGTATGTCTGCTGGTCCGCCAACCCGGCGTGGAACCAGCGCATCAACCAGGAAGTCGTGCAGGGCGAGCTCGAGACGTACTCGGCTGACGAGTTCGGGCTCGACCGTCTCGGTATCTGGGCGTCGGACAACGGCGCGCGCCACGACATAAGCCAGAAGGCGTGGGAAGACACCGCGGTCGACGTGAAGCCCGACGGGGGAGCCCCCGGCTACGCGGTCGCGTTCTCGGCCGACGGCATGCGCGTCTCGCTTGCCGGTGGAGTGCCCGTGGGAGACGGCGCGCACGTGGAGCTGCTTGATCGGAGCGACGACGGAGAGCGCGGGCTTGGGCCCCTCGCCGACTGGTTCGCGGAGAAAGACGCAACCGGGCGGGCGCGGTGGCGCAAGGCCTCCCAGATTGTCCTCTCGGGGCAGGCTGGCGCACTGACGCTGAAGCAGCTTCTCCTCGATCGGAAGGTCTCGGAGCGCCGGATCACTGTCGTGAACACGGGGCAGTACCTGCAGGCCTGCGGGATGCTCGACGACGCCGCGAAGGCGGGAACCGTCACGCACCTCCGCGACGGTCAGGCAGCTCTCGATGAGTCGGTGAGTGTCGCGGTGAAGGACAAGCGGGGCGGCTGGACCGTCTCCACGCCTACGGGCGATGAAGTGCCGGTCGAAGCGATCAGCCTGGCTTACTGGGCCGCCCGAACTACAAAAGCACCCCGCGAGGGCGAACGAAAGGCGGTGATCCTGTGATCGGAGGCGTTGATCTCGCTCTGGACCACTCGGACGCCAGCCTCTTCCAGGCGCTGTACCGCGTGTGGATGAAGCGTCGTGCCCGCAACCTCGAGCGGTCCGTGTACTTCGACGGCGAGGCGGCGCTGAAGGACTTCGGGATCTCGCTCCCGCCGCAGATGCGTGGCATCACTGCTGCGCTCGGGTGGCCCGCGAAGGGCATCCGTGCTGTCACCGATCGGTCGCAGTTCGAGGGCTTCGTGTCGTCGGAGTCGCTGATGGGTGTCGACCAGATCGCGGACGAGAACGACTTCGATGTCGAGTTCCCGGCCGCGAAGGTCTCCTCCGCGGTGCACGGATGCTCGTTCCTCACCGTGTCGCTGGGTGATGTCCAGGCGGGTGAACCCGAGGTGCAGATCATCGCGCGCGCAGCGGACACGTCCGCCGCGATCTGGGACCGCCGCCGGCGCGCGCTGGCCGGGTTCCTGTCGATCGTGGACCAGTCGTTCTACGGCCAGCCCACGCGCATGGTCATGTACACCCCGGACAAGGTCATCACCCTGTCGCGTGTTGAGCGCGTGTGGGGCGCGACGTGGCGGGCCGATGTGATTCCGAATCCCATCGGCCGCGTGACGGTCGCCCCGCTGGTGTACGGGTACGAGCTCGTCCGGCCGCTCGGGTCGTCGCGGATGACGCGCGCCGCGATGGGGTTCACCGACTCGGCGCTGCGCACCATCGTCCGCGCCGAGGTGTCGTCGGAGTTCTACTCGGCGCCCGAGTACTGGCTGTTCGGCGCAGATGTCGCATCGTTCGTCGGAAACGACCGCTGGACGGCCGTCATGGGCCGCGTGAAGGCGATGGACACCGATTCGAACGACTCCGACGAAAAGCCTACGTTGCAGCGGTTCACGGGCGCGTCACCTCAGCCGCACACAGACCAGCTGCGGATGTGGGCGAATCTGTTCGCCGACGACCAGGACTTGGATGTGAAGTTCGCGGACTCATCGAACCCGTCAAGCGCGGACGCGATCTTCGCGGCGAAGGAGACGCTGATCACCACGACGCGTGAAGCGAACCGGATTTGGAGCCGCGGCGCCCGTAAAGCGGGGACATTCGGGGTGATGCTCCGCGACGGGCTCTCTGAGCCGCCCGAGGATATGCGTGCACTCACCGCGAGCCACACGGACCCGGCGATTGTGTCGCCCTCGGCCCGCGCCGATGCGTTCTCGAAGCTGTCCGCAGACATCGAGGGCTTCGGGGCGTCGGAAGTCGGCATGGAGTACGCCGGGCTGTCCCGCGACCAGATCGTCCGGTTCCAGTCCGAGCGCGAACGCGGGCGGGCGGGCGACCGGCTCACGGCGCTCGTGGAAGCGGCACGAGGATTGCGGGCGGTGAACGATGGCGACAGCGGCTCAGGTGGCACAGTTCCGGCAGGCGAACCAGTCTCTGGTGCTTCTGGCGCAGCGTGACCTGTCTGAGTTCTGGGCAGCGCTGAACGTGGCTGGCGACCCGTTCCGGGTGAAGTCGGCGTTGCTCGACTTCTTCCCGGAGCTGCTCACCACGTACGGCGACGTCGCGGCGCTCCTTGGCGCGGATTGGTACGACATGCTCCGCGACGCGCCGCCCTCGGCGGCCTCGTTCCGCGCGGTGATGGCGCGCCCGGTGGATACCGAGCAGGCTCAGTCCTCCGCCCGCTGGGCACTGGGCCCGCTGTTCGCGGACGAACCAGACCCAGCGGCGACGCTCAGCCGTCTGATGGGCGCGTCCCAGCGGCTCGTTCTTCAGCCCGGGCGGGACACGTTCTTCCGGTCCGGTGCGCAGGACCCGGTGTCGCGGGCGTTCGCGCGTGTGCCGTCGGGGCCGACAACCTGCAAGTGGTGCGTGATGCTCGCGTCCCGCGGGTTCGTCTACTACTCGGAGGAGTCGGCCGGGCAGGGCAACGAGTGGCACGACAACTGTGACTGTGTGCCGGTCTCGGGCCGCAACCAGGATGACCTGCCCGAGGACTACGACCTCGACTACTTCATCCAGCTCTACCAGGACGGATCCGGCCTAGGCCGGGATGAGCCTGCCGACTGATCTTCCGGCCCGCACGAGTCGGACCATGCCCGCCTTCCGGTGGGCGCTCAACAGCCCCGCACGGGGCACTGACAATCCATCGGAGGGCCGCATGGCTGACGACAACACCCCGCACGGGGAACCCGGCGCAGACGCGCCGCAGGAGACCGCACCGCAGGAGACCGACTGGAAGGCTGAGGCCCGAAAGTGGGAGACCCGCGCGAAGGAGAACCTGACCGCCGCGAAGGCGAACGAGGCAGCTGCACAGCGCCTCGCTGAGTTCGAGGAGTCGCAGAAGACCGAAGCCCAGAAGCTGCAGGATCGTCTCGCCGCCGCAGAACAGCGCGCCGCCGAGGTCGAACTCCGGGCACTGCGCGCAGAGGTCGCCGCGGACAAGGGCATCCCCGCCGCGCTGCTCTCGGGCAGCACGAAGGAGGAGCTCGAAGCCTCCGCTACCGCGCTCATCGAGTTCAAGGGCATCACGCCCACCGATGACGTCCCCGCACCGCGGACGTACATCGTTCCCGAGGAGGGCGGCCTGCCCAACCTCGGGGCAACCACCACACCCACGCCTGGGATCGGCACACTCCGTGCCGCCTACGCGAAGACCGAAAGGCAGTAGCCATGGCAGTTACCCTCGCCCAGGCCGCTCTGCTCTCGCAGAACGACCTCCAGCGCGGTGTCATCGAGACGTTCGTTCAGGAGTCGCCGGTCCTCGACCGCATCCCCCTGATGAACATCGAGGGCAACGCATACGCGTACAACAAGGAAGCGACCCTCCCCGGTGTCGCGTTCCGCTCCGTCAACGAGGCCTACACCGAGTCGACCGGTACCGTCGTTCAGGCGACCGAGTCCCTCGTGATCCTCGGTGGCGACGCCGACGTCGATCGGTTCATCGTGCAGACGCGCGGTGACCTCAACGACCAGCGAGCGATCCAGACCCGCCTCAAGGTGAAGGCCGCGTCCTACAAGTTCCAGGACACGTTCTTCAACGGCGACGTCTCGGTCGACACGAAGTCGTTCGATGGCCTGAAGAAGCGCCTCACGGGCTCCCAGGTCATCGACGCAGCGACCAACGGCCTCGGCCCGGTCACCGCCGGCCATGACTTCCTCGACGCGCTTGACGCTCTGGTCGCTTCCGTTCCCGGCATCAACGGCCAGAACGGTGCGATCTACGCGAACTCGGCCGTCATCGGGAAGATCACGTCGACGCTGCGGCGTCTCGGCGGCGCGGACTTCATCACCGAGGACCTCACCCGCAAGCGCGTGCTCACGTACAACGGCATCCCGGTGCTCGACCCGGGCGCCAACCTCGCGGGCGCCAACATCCTGCCGCAGAACGAGGCGCAGGGCTCCTCGAGCGCTGCGTCCTCGGTCTACGCCGTCCGCTTCGGCGAGGACGAGACCGAGCAGGGTGTCACGGGCCTCACCAACGGTGGCGTCCAGGTCGATGACCTGGGCCAGCTGCAGGAGAAGCCCGCATACCGCACCCGCATCGAGTTCTACTGCGGTCTCGCCACCTTCGGTGGCAAGGCGGCGGCCCGTCTCCGCGGCGTCCTCGCCGCCTGATCCGGAAGGAACAGAACATGGCACGCATGAAGGCAGAAGAGGTCGAGGGCACCACGACCCTCGACTCCGACGTCACGAAGCCGTCCGTCACCGCACCTGGCGACGGCCCGGCTGACACCACCGACCCGACGGAGATCGCCGTCTCGGTCCCGGCGAATCCGGGGCCCAAGGCGATCGCCGAAGGCACCGTCAACGCGGTCATCCCGGCGCCCAAGCCGGAACCCGTCGACGAGTCGGACGCGGACCACCGCATCGAGGAGTACGAGGCCACCAAGCCCGACGGCTCCAAGGTGACGATCGTCCACAACATCGACACCGGCGCTACGTCGGCCAAGTAACACCCCAGGCGGAGGGGCGGCAGCAATGTCGCCCCTCCCACCCTGACCGATCTACACGGAGGAGAACACGATGACCTGGACAACCCCGGCCGACGTGACCGGCGCGTGGATCGGTGAAGGTGCGCCCACGGACACCGCGAAGCTGCAGACGTGGATCGCGAAGGCGGAACGAGAAGTCCGCCGGCAGGTGCCCGACATCCAGACACGCATCGACCTTGAGGGTGCGCTCGCCCCAGCGGTGACGGAGCTGCTCGAGGCGGCGAAGGACGTCGTCGTGGCGATGGTGACGCGCGTGTTCCGGAATCCAGAAGGTGTCCGGCAGCGGTCGTCGTCGGAGGGCCCGTACAGCGGGTCCATCATGTACGGCGGGAACACCCCCGGCATCCTGTCAATGACGGACGAGGAGCTCGCATCCCTGCAGGGCGTGAAGGCGGGCGGCGCGTTCTCCGTCGACCTGATCCCCTCGACTTCTCCGTTCTACGTGGGGTTCTGATGCTGGCGCTGTCTGACGCCTCGATCGAGACGCCGCACGGCGAGGTCGTCACGCTGCTGACGCTGGCCCCGGACGGGGTGGACTCGTCGGGGGAGCCGATCCCCGGGTTCGACATCGAGACGCCGATCGAGGACTGCATGGTGTGGCCGTCCGGGTCGCGCGAAGACCTAGAGGTCGGTGTGCAGGGCACCATCGACGAGTGGGTGGTGTCGTTCCCGGCGGGGACGGTCATTCCCGCGGACGCACGCGCGCGGATCCGTGGCCGCGTGTTCAACGCCGTGGCCGACGGGTTCGAGTGGCGTAACCCCATCACGGGACGCCGGCCGGGCACTGTCGCCACCTTCCGGAGGGTCGGTACCGGTGGCTAACCGTATCCAGATGAAGCGCGCCGGCGCCCGCGAGCTCCTGCACTCACCTGGGGTGATCGACGACCTCACGAGCCGCATGCAGGCCGTCGCCCGGGCGTTCGGGGAGCCCCTCACGATCGAAGTCAGCGTCACGCCTGCTGGGCGCGCTGTCGTCCGCGGCACCGATACCCGCGTGGACGCGCTGTTCCGGGAATCCTGGACCGGTGACCTGGCCGCCTCGATGGTGGCCGCGGCAGGGTCGCGGGAGCGCGTCGGTGCGAACTGGGGTCCCCGCAGGCAGTGGGGTCCTGGTTTGCGGTTCCCGCGACGTGGCACGGAGGTTTCCGGATGATCCCGCTCCTGTTCACTTCACCGCTCCCGGCGCTGATCAACACCCTGCCCGCCAAGTTCGCCGAGCTCGGGCAGACGGGCGTCGAGGTGCGGCGGTTGACCCCGGCGACGCGGCCACGGAAGTTCGTGCTGCTGCTCGGCGACGGTGGCCCCCGGACCCGCGAAGTGCACCGCCTGTACCGTGTGCGCGCGCAAGTGTGGGCGACGTTCGCGAACGGCGCTACCGACTGGGACACGGTCAACACGTTGGCCGCGCAGCTGCAGCTCCTGCTCGAGCGGTTCGCGAAGGAGTCCCCGTTGGTCGCGACCGTGACCGACTCCACTGGCCCGGACACAGTCCAGGACCCCGCCGGTGTCGAGTACCGGTTCCTCACGGTCGAGTACCAGCTGCGGGGCGTCCCCGCTTGACCTTCGGGTCTCCTCATTCTGCGTGGCACCGCCGCGTATCCAAGCGCACCTTGTCTGCGCGTCATTTCACACGAAAGGAAACACGATGGCTGATGCCACAAAGGTGAAGACCGTCGTCGGCGGTATGCTGTACCTCGCTCCGACTGGCACTGCTCTTCCCACGTCCGCGGTGAGCACCCTCCCGGGGGCGTACAAGGACATGGGTTACTGGGCCGAAGACGGGTCCACGCTCACCCCTGTCCCCGGCGACACGGTCGAGATCATCGCCCACACCGGCGCGACCGTGATCTCCCGTCAGAAGAAGGGGAACGTCACGGCAGAGTTCCCGTTCATCGAGACCACCAAGGACACGTTCGAGGCGTATTGGGACACCACTGTCGCACCTGACGGTTCGTTCGAAATCTCAGGCGGCTCGGCGAACAAGGAGTACGTCATGGTCTACGACCGCCTGTACTCCGATGACACCAACGATCGGTTCGTCGCTGAGCGCGCGAAGATCACGGACCGCGCTGGTCAGGCCAACAGCGAGGGCGACGCCCTGCAGTACGGCATGACCTTCGGCACCCTCGAGCCTGCCGGCGGCGGGGCTCACATCATCGGTTGGGCTCCCGAGTTCGCGACCGAGTAATAGACCGGGTGCCCGCGTCGGCAAGGGGCGCGGGCACCCTCTTCCTCACCCTTGCATCCCTCTGATCCTTGCCAAGGAGACACCATGAAGACCACCCTCACCTTCCCCGACCTGTCCGAAGCGGAGGACGGTGGGTTCCTGTTCGAAATCGACGGTCACCGTGTCGAGATCCCGAAGTTCACCGACATCATCGGTTCGTTCGGTGTATCCCGCCGCGCCAGCGCGCGCAACGTGAAGGATGATGACTGGGGCACGAAGTCGATGATCGCGCTCGAGCTCGCAGTCAAGGACGATGAAACCACCGTCATGCTCCTCGATCACCTCGACACGGACCAGGGCATCGAACTCCTCACCAAGTGGGGCGAGTTCACCGGGGCGGCCCTCCCGGAATCCTGACCGCCGATGCTGCCTGCCAGCAGCATCAAGCGGCGGTCCTCTACGACTTCCTCACCCGCACCCCCGTGCACCCGAATACTCTCGAACCCCACGACCGCCTACTGATGACCGTAGGGTTCCTGCGTGACCGGGCCACACACACCTTCGCCGCAGTCCAGGGGTGGCTGTACGCCCCCTCAGAGGCGCTGCAAATTGCGTACTGGCAGCGCGACCTCCACCGGCTCGACAGCACCCCGGAGAAGGAACGCTCCCGCTGGAAGCCGATCCCTCGCCCGTGGGAGCCGGTCAAGGCTGCCCCGAAGGTGACGGACGAAGTCCGGGCGCGCATCCAACGGCACCGGCAGCGCGTGCAAGGTCAGCATGTCGGCAGCGAGGGGTAGAGTCAGAAACGGCCCGAACAGGTGGTGGAACACCTGCCGGGCCTGACCCAGACGACCTAGTAGAAGTAGGTGGCGGGCTATGCCCAAGGCTACACGTCCATGCAACGACACCCAGTGCGATAACCTCGTCGGCCCGAAAGGCGCTCACGGACTCTGTCCCAAGCACTACAAGGCTACGCTCCCCGAATGCGGCATCGACGGGTGCACCAACCGCAGTCAGACTCGCAGCCGACCACTGTGCTCTAAGCACTTCGCGGAGACCAAGCCGCCATGCCGTGTCAGCGGATGCGAGAAGCGGGTCCAGGCGCGCGAAATGTGCGCGCAGCACGACTGGCGCGAACGCAAAACGGGCTCCGCAGGGGAAACACCCACCGGGCGTACTTTCCGCACACCGGGGACTCTCTGCGCGGTCGACGGGTGCGAGCGCCCGCAACGGAAGCGTGAGTGGTGCGCCGTCCACTACGGCATCCACCAGCGTGAGGGCAAGGTGCGACCGGTGCGATATCGGTGGGCCGATGCTGGCGGATCGTGCCGTGTATGCGGCGGGACGATCCAGGCTCGGAGCCGGTACTGTTCCCAGGCCTGCCAGGCTGTGGCGTCCCGCAACAACAGGGCGGGGACGCCTCGACCTACGTCGATGCAATGTGCCGTTTGCGACCGAGTCGTGTCCCTCGTCTCACGGGCGGGGCGAGCATCGTTTCTCCGCGCCGACGCGACGTTCTGTTCGAAGCAATGCCGCGAGTCACCGGAAGCCCGCCGTCTTCGGTTCTACGGGGTCCGACCTGACGAGTACCGAGCCGCTGTCGAAGCAGGCTGCCAAATCTGCAGGACGACCGATGTCGAACTCCACGTGGACCACGACCACTCCTGTTGCCCTGGCCACATCACCTGCGGGCGTTGCGTCCGCGGATTCCTCTGCGGGCTCTGCAACCGCGGCCTAGGCGCGTTCCGGGATGACCCCGATCGACTCGTCAACGCGATCGAGTATCTCCAGACCTGACCTCGACGGCTATCCGTCGCTATGACCGAGAGGAGTCATCGTGGCGGAAGTCGCAAGCGCGAGCGTGTCCCTCCTACCCACCTTCGGTGGGGGTGCGAAGAAGATCGAACAGGCCATGGGGCCGGCGCTCGATCGTGCCGGTGCGACGGGTGGCCGCCAGTATGGTGACTCGTTCGCGGGCGCACTGATGAGTTCGCCTGCGGTGAAGTCTCTCGTCGCGGCTGGTGGTATCGGTTCGATCCTGTTCGCTGGCATCGACCGCGTCAAAGCGATCGACACAGCTCAGGCCAAGCTCCGTGGCCTTGGTAATGACGCTGCCCGCGTCGACACGATCATGGGCAACGCTCTTGCGTCAGTGAAGGGCACAGCCTTCGGGCTCGGAGACGCTGTCACCGTTGCTGCGCAGCTCACTGCCGCGCAGATCCCGGCCGGCGCGCAGCTCGAGCAGACCCTCAAGTCCGTTGCGAACGCGGCAGCCGCGTCCGGCTCCTCGCTCGGTGAAATGGGTTCCATCTACGCGAAGGTCGCGTCCCTCAACAAGGCACAGAACGACTCGCTGCAGCAGGTCGCTGACCGTGGCTTGCCCATCTATCAGGCACTCGCAGATCAGATGGGTGTGACAGCCGACGAGGTCTTCAAACTCGCGTCGGCAGGAAAGATCGGTTTCGCGGACTTCGCTCAGGCGATGACGTCCGCCTCCGGAACTGTCGCCGCTGAGATGGGCACCACGATCCAGGGTCGTGTCGATAACATGCTCGCTGCAGTCGGGCGCTTGGGTGCGGGTCTCGCGGGTGGGGCCCTCACCCAGGGCAAGGACGTCCTGTCCGAGCTCACAGAGGCCATCGACGGGCTGACCCCCGCGGCCACAGCTTTGGGCGATGGTCTGGGCGGCGTCCTGTCCGTCATCAACGCGGTCCCCGGCCCGGTCAAGGCTGCCGCGATCGCGGCTATCGCTCTCAGCGTCGCCATGCGGAGTAACGCGTTCAACGCGGCTCGTGTGGGTATCGCTGGTTCGGCGGCATCGTTCCGTACTCTGCGACTTGAGGCCCAGCTCGCGGGCGCGGCTATGCCTGGTGTCCGTGTCGGCCTCGCTTCGGTGGCGTCTACTGCCCGCGCGACCGGATCGGCCATGCTCGGTGCGTTCGGTGGGCCGGTCGGTCTGGCCATTGGTGGCGTGAGCCTTGCGCTCGGTGGTCTCATCTCGCTCTGGGAAGAAGGCAAGGCTGCCGCGGACGCCCAGAAGGCAGCCGTTGATACCCTCTCCGGGTCGTTCGATACGAACACGGGCGCGGTCACTGAGAACACGATCTCGGTGCTGAACGATCAGCTCAAGGAGACGTTCCCTCTTCTCGAGCAGGCGGGTGTCGACTACCGCGGCCTGACCACGGCGATCGCGAGCGGCGACCCCACGGGGAAGCTCGCAGCGGTCCGCGGTGAGCTGCAGGGCATCATCGACAAGCAGAAGCAGGAGCGTCAGCTCTCGGGTCTCTCGGTGGCGAAGTCTGCGGTTGAGGCGTTGCGTCAGCTTGACTCGGTGTCGGGCACGTTGACGGCGGCGCAGAAGAGCGCGCAGCAGGCGTTGTCCGCGACGACCCGTGAGGCGGAGAAGGTCCCCCCGGTTTTCAACTCGATCGAGGATGCCGTGAACTCGGCTTTCTCGTCGATGTCGGCCGCGGGGAACGAAGCGAACTCGATCCGTGATCTCGCTCAGTCGATCATCGACAACGGGACCGCGATCGACTCGTCCACTGCGGGTGGTATCTCGAACCTGAACGCGCTGCAGGGCACGATCGCGGCGATGGCTCAGGCCGCGGGTGACGACTACGGGTTGTTCACCGGTCGCCTGTTCGATCTTTTGGCGGTGTTGGACGCGAAGGGCGTCGACACGCAGAACATCATGGGCGCGGTGCGCGCGGCGGTGCAGAACGTCGCTGGGCGGCGTTGGGCGATGTTCTTCGACGGGTCGCAGCCGATCGCTGAGGCGCAGCGTGTCATCGCGGCGTACCGGTCTCTGGTGGCTGCGGCGAAGGTCGCGAACAACACGGGCTTGGGGCTCGCTGCTGGTGCGTTGCGTGGTGGTGTCGTCGGGTATCTGGCGCAGTACGACGCAGCCGTGCGGGCGGCGGCATCGTCGAACTCGTACGTGGCGTCCACGTTCAAGGGCGTGTCGAAAGCTGCGGGCGGGGCGACGAAGGCCACGACTGCGGCGGGGAGTGCGGCGAAGAAGACCGCGGCGGACTATGCCGCGTTGCGGGCTGAGCTGTACGCGACCGCCCGGGAATGGTTGGCACCGTCCCCGTTCTCGTCGGAGGCGACGAGCCTCATCGAGCGGATCAACGACACCTACTCCGAGAAGGCGATCACTAAGGCGACTCGGGATCGGATGCTGAAAACGGTCAAGGACCGTGACGTTGCGATGCAGAAGATCGCGACGGAGCGGGAGCGGATCGCGGAGCAGATCGAGGACGCGAACTCGACGTTGCAGGATGCGATTGAGGCGCGGTCATCGTTCCGACAGTCGATCATCGACGGGTTCCGTGACCTTGGCGACCTGACACGGTTCGCGAAGGAGACGGAGAAGACCGTCACGGAGATGTACCAGCAGGGTGACCGGTTGTTCACGGTCACGAAGCGGGTGTCGTCGATGTCGTCGGCTGAGGATCTGATCGGTGGGCTGCGGAAGCAGGTCGCTGAGGCGCGATCGTTCAAGGCGGCGATCGATGATCTGCGGAAGCTGGGCCTGAACGACACGTCCCTGCAGGACCTGCTGGGGCAGTTCGTGTCGACCGGTGATGCGTCGATCGCGAAGAACCTCGCCGCTGGTGGGAAGACTGCGATCGGTGAGGTCAACGAGCTCACGAAGCAGCTCGGGGATCTGACGGGTACGGACAAGTCGGGGTGGGCGAAGGATCTCGCGCAGGACTTGTTCGGTGCGGGTGTCGACGCGGCGGACGGGTTCCTGAAGGGGCTGCAGTCGCGGGATAAGGCACTCAACCAGCAGTACAAGGACATGGCGGCGCGGTTGCTGTCGACGATCAAGAAGGATCTGGGGATCAAGTCCCCGTCACGGAAGATGGCTGAGCTCGCGGGCTACACGTCCGATGGGTGGAACCAGAACCTGCACCTCGACCCCATCACGCCGGCCGTTTCGGTCCCGGGTGTGGGGGAGACCTCGGGAGCATCCGGGCTTGGTGCGGGGGAGGTCTGGTTGCTGATCGACGGTGAACCGGTCCGCGCGATCGTTGAGCATCAGATGGCTGGTGCCGCGTCCGCGCGTATGGCCGCTCGACGTGGGGGGAGGCGCTGATGGCGTTCCCCATCGTTCTGAGCGAAGCTCCCGCAGGTGTGCAGATCACCGCGACGCTCCTCTCCCGGTATCCGGCACCCGTGCAGGTCGTTCTGACGAACATGCCTGTCGGTGCTGAGTACGTGGTGGAGGGCACCGCGGGCGGGTTCGTGTGGCCCGTGAACGCGGGCACCGGAGTGTCGACGGGGGAACAGGTCGTACTCATCGACCTCGTTCCCCCGATCAACACGGAGGTCATCTACACGCTGACGGTCGCGGGTGAGACGTACCAGTCGAACCCCGTCATCGTCGAGGTGTTGGGTGACTTCATCTTGCAGACGCTCGACGCGGACCTGACGGTCGTGCCGTTGACGGTCGCCGATGGTGGGTTCGAACGGGACTACGGCATCAGGCAGGCGACGTTCTCGATCCCCGGTCGTGCACGCCCCGTGGTGCGTTACGACTCCCTCACGGACGGCACCGGTTCGCTGTCCCTCACGACAGACGCCGCACAGTCGGAAGCGCTGATCGACGTTCTCGAGTCGGGCGCTCCGGTCGTGTACCGGCAGAACGGCATTCGCGATCTCCCATTGGTGGAGGTGGTGCTGTTCAGCAGCATCAAATCCACGAGCCTGATCGATGATCTGCGGTCGTGGGATCTGGCGTACATACTCACCGACAACCCGGAGCCCGGTGTCGCGGCGGTCGTCTACACGTGGGACGACTTCGACGCCGTCCACGAGGACGAAACCTGGGCGGTGTTCGACTCCGAGTGGGCCGGGCGTACCTGGGATGAGTTCGATCGGCACGAGTGGACTGACGAGTAGGAGTTCCCATGCGCGAGGGTGCACCCGCTGAGGTTCTCGAGGTAGCTTCCCGCTGGTATCCGAACGTGTCGTCCTGGCTCGACGGGGACATGCTCGCCGACAACATCCCTGTGATCCGCGGGCAGGTGTTGGGGGAGCGGTCACAGCAGGTCCCGGAACGGGTCACGCTGACCGTCGCGCGGTATTCGACCGTCGATGGGCGTCAGTTCGACTGGCTCCCTGGTGGGGACCCGTTGCACCCTCTCGCCCGGTTCGGGCAGCGCCTCACGGTGACGATCACGGTCACGTCAGCCCGCACCAGCGCGGACTATCAGACGCAGATCGGTGTGTTCGCGGTTCAGGACTGGCAGGAGAACGACGACGGGTCCGTAGCCGTCTCCGGTCTCGGGGTGCTGCAGTTCGCAGCCGACGACCGTTTGACATCCCCCGTGTCACCCACGGGCACCCTGGGGCAGGAGTTCCGGAAGCTGCTGCCCACGGTGGTGCAGGGCGCTGTGTCGCCGGCGCTGACCGACCGGGTGTGCCCGGACACGTTCAACTGGTCTGAGGACCGTTTGGGCGCGGTGTACGAGATCGCGGATGCGTGGCCCGCCCGGGTGCGCACCGACGTTGACGGTGTTGTGTGGATGCTCCCACCGCTCCCGGAGGTCCCGACACCGGTTCTCGTATTCGAGGACGGGGTGAAGGGCACGCTGGTGTCCGCGCCTCGAGCGGACTCCCGCGCGACGGCTGCGAATCAGGTGACCGCAGAATCGTCGGGGAATCAGAACCCGGTGACGGTGACGGTCGCGAAACTGTCCGGCCCGATGCGCGTTGACGGCCCGTACGGGGTCGTGTCGCACCGGTTCTCGTCGGCGGCGTTGAAGACGGAGCAGGAAGTCCGCGCCGCCGCGGAAGCGAAACTCACCGACCTTCTCCGCGGTGCGCGCACCTACCAGGTGGAGTGCGCCCCGGACCCGCGGGTCGAGATCGATGACCCGGTCGAGATCCGCCGCAACGGGGAGCGCCTCGCGTGGGGATGGGTGAACAGTTTCGTCCTGCCCCTCACCGTCGCTGACGGTCCGATGACGTTCGAAGTGGGTGTCGCATGATCTCGGATGATGCGTTCCTCCCTCAGGGGCCGCCCCCGGGCGCTGACACTCGCCCTGTGGCGCTCGGTGTGCTCCTCGGGGCGGATGCCGCGTCGCGGACGGTGCAGGTGTCGATCGCTGGTGGTGACGGTGCGTGGATGGACACCCTGTCGGACACGGACTGGTCGAAATATCTCGGCTCCCCGGTGTGGGTGCTGCGGGACCCGATCACTGGTCAGGCGCTCCTCTGCCTCGGCCTCGCCGGCGCGGCAACAGCACCTGAAGACGATCAGGATGACGTCACTCTCCCGTCTGTGGGGTACGTGTCTACCGATGTTCCGTTGACGGTGACCGCGAACGGGCGTTCGTTCATCTGCAACAACCTGTGGGATTACGTGCCCGTTCCGGGTGACACGGTCCTGCTGTACTGGCCGACACCCGCGGACCCGTGGGTGCTCGGGCAGACCGGCACCCCAGCGCCCCCGTCCGCCCCTGCCGTCCCCGGTGATGTGGCCGCGTCGCGTGCGGGTTCGGATGTTGTCGTGTCCTGGGCTCGCTCGGATGGTTCCACCGCGTCAACTGTCCGATACTCGGTCAACGACGGCGCGTGGAAGACCCGCCGTGGTCTCACTGGCACGACCGCTCACGTCCCGATCCAGCAGGGCCAGTCCTTGCGTGTCGAGGTGCAGGCGAACGGTCCTGGTGGGTCGTCGGCATGGTCCGACAGTGTGACGGTGTCGTGGTCGAAACCGAGCCCCCCGCCACCGAAGACAGTCACCCGAACTGTGACGATCACCCCGACATGGTCTGGGTCGTACCGGCACCGGTATGACCAGTGGGACCGGTGGAATACGAACCGTTACGGGGGACGGTCCACGCTCTGGCAGGGCTCGAAGTACGGGTCGGGGGAGATGACCGGCCTCGCCGTGTACGGCAACCGCATCCGGGATCTCGACGCTGACGAGATCGTGTCGATCGAACTCACCCTCCGCGGCGTCGGCTTGAACTCGGATCTCCCGTCGATCGTCGTGCAGGGTTCCCCGCACGGCTCGAAACCGGGCAACGCCCCGTCGTCGAGCGGCCCGACCGTGTCGGGGCAGACGGGCGCGAGCAGCGCCGTGAAGGTCAAGCTGCCCGCCGCTCTCCGCGAAGCGCTCCGCACGGGAGCGGCGAAAGGGCTCGCCACCGTGGGCAGCGGGTACGGCGGCGTCCGAGGCACCTCAGCCGGCGATGGCATGGCGCTGAAAATCACCTACAAGGTCACGATCTAGGAGTCCAGATGGCAACCGATGTGAAGAAGCATGATGTCCCCAGCGGTGGGGAAGCTCCCTCGCGTTCGGCGTTCAGCAAGCTCGCCCTGTCCATCCGGGATTACATCCCCGTGGCGGACGTGACCGAGCGGGCGCAGAAGATCGCTGACCTGACCGCCGCGAACCTCGCCCCGTCACTGTCGAACCCGATCCTCGTGTTCCGTGCGGACGCTCCGGACGGGAAGGGGTTCGAGTACACGACGGACGGTACGACGTGGCGGGTGCTCGACGCGTCGAGCGACAACCTCCTGTCGGGCGTGTTCGACAACGTGCTGCAGAGCGCGGCGAACTGGAACATTTCGGCCCAGTCGGGGCGGAAGAAGTCTGGTGTCGCGTTCGTGTCGTTCTACCTGATCTACCGGGGTGCGACGGTCACGGTCCCCGCGAACGGTGACATCGGCAACCAGGTCGTCGGGACGTTCGTTTCTGGGTGGGCGCCCGCGTCGGGGATGAACTACCCGCTTGTGTCTGCGAACGGTGGCGCTGTCGCTGTGGGCAGGGCTCACTCCGGTGGGGTCGAGATCTGCGCGGTCGCTCCCGGCACCGTCATGCAAAACGGCACCACGTTCAGCCTTCTCGGCTCCTACCCGATCTGACCCAGGAGGCATCATGCCCAAGAGCGGAACCCCCGCCCAGGTGAAAGCGAAGTTCGCCACCTGGGACGACTACGACTGGTACGGCAAGTGCGCCGCCGTCGTGCACACCGTCTGTCGTCACTTCGGTGACGTCGGCAAAGACAACGCCTACCCGTCCGCGCGCGCCGCGTTCGAGGACACGAAGATCGAGTCCACCGACCCGGCGAAGGCGCCACGTGGCGCGGTCCACTACTGGGACTACGTCGGCCTGAACTCGCGGCGCGAGCGAGGGAACTGGGGCCACGTCGGCATCGACATGCTCGGCGGCGGCACGGACGTCCTCAACGCGACGAGCTACCCCAACGACAAGTACGGCACCAACGTCGGCACGTCATCCGTCGCGCAGATCAACAAGCGCGTCGGGAAGTACCGCGGCTGGTCGCGCACCTACGGCGAGAGCCACTACGCCGTGATCCTCGCGCCCACCGTGAAGCCGGTGAAGCCTGCTCCGAAACCTGCCACCACCACGCCGGCGAAGCCCGCCGCCACCCCGATCCCGGAGGACGAAGACATGGCCATCTACGTGAAAGCGAAGGACGACACCCAGAAGCGTGTCTGGCAGGTCGCTGGCGGCAAGAAGCGCCACATCAAGGGTGCTGAGTGGGGAGTCATCCAGGCCCTGTACGAAGCTCTCGGCCGCGATCTGCCGTACACGAGCGGCAAGCTGACGATGGCTCAGCTCAACAAGCTCCCCACCATCCAGTGATGCTCCGCCGCCTGTTCGGAGCGTCGATCTGGGCTCCCGGTGCGATTTCCATCACGGAGGGGGAGATCGCACGGGACGTGAAACGTTGGGTGCTCCCCCCGATCGACCTGATCCTGATCGTCGGCAGTCTCATGGCCGTGTTCAACGGGCTCCCGACGTTCGCAGTTGTCTACAACGCCGCCGTGTCGCACGCCGCATCACTAGCCGTTCTCGTGTTTTCGGTCGGGTGCCTCGTCGGGGTTTCCTTCCCGCGACTGTGGGCCCTCGAGCTCATCTCGAAGTGCGGACTTGCGTTCGTCCTGATCACGTACGGGTTGCTCATCGTCGGGCGCGTGCTCGTCGGGGACTCCAGTGGCGGGTTCGTTGGTGGGATCTCATCTGCACTGGCCGTCGTGCCTGTGTGGCGGATCGTCTGGCTCGGTCGCGAATACCGACGCCGGAAGAGCCGCGGCACGAGGGGGGCCTGATGGAGTGGTGGCAGACAGTCGGCTCGATCGCCGGCCCGCTCTTCGGCTTCGCTGGTGTCGCTTACGCGGCGTACCTCGGGTTCCGGGGCAAGCGAGGCGAAACGAAAGTCGCGGCATCGACCGCCGACAACTCTGTCATCGCATCGCGGTGGGATGACGCATCCGAGCTCGCGCAGTACATCCGCAACGAAGTGGCGCAGGAAGTCGAGCGTCAGGTCAAGCCGATGCGCGACAAGCTGGCCGCCGTCGAGAAGGAATCTCACGAACTGCAGGACGCCTTCCGCGAATGGGTCGTGGGCGTCTGGAAGTGGAACCAGCGCGGACGTCTTGGCGACATTCCCATGCCGCCGGTCCCCATCCTCTCCCGCCTCGGTCTCGGGCATTTCGCCGACGACTGGCCCACCCAACCCACCAAGCGCACGCACCTCTAAGGAGATCCCATGAACATCGCGTTCACCCTCGACCCCTTGACGGTCGTCCAGTTCGTCATCGCCTTCCTGCTGCCCGTGATTGTCGGGCTCGTGACCACGCGCGTCTCGTCCGGGAGCATGAAGGCGATCCTGCTGGCGGCGCTGTCGCTGGTCACTTCTCTCGCCGTGGAGCTCGCGCGGGCGCTCTCGAGTGGCGAGGTGTACGACCTCGGCCTCGCACTGTTCGCGGCCCTCCCGGCGTTCGTCGTGTCCGTGTCGTCCCACTACGGACTGTGGCGTCCCACGGGTGTTTCCGACGTCGCGCAGAGTATCGCGGTCACTTCGAAGTCGGAGGGCTGATGTCTGAGGTCTTCGAGACGCAGTTCGCCTACGCCCCGGAGACGGGTCGTCTCGTGAAGGAAGCAGCGTTCACCGTGTACCCCGTGGGTGGCACCCTGCCCCTCACCGTCACGGACCCTTCCGGGGCGCCCATGCTGCTCACGTCCGATACGAACGGGGCTCTGCTGCCGTTCAAGGTCGACGCGGATGTCACGCAGGTGGAGATCCGGAACGGGTCGTTCTCCACGGTCGTCACCACGATCAAGGGTGCCGCGAAACGTGTCCTGGACGAGTACGCGTCGGGCCCGCCGATCGCGCTCGACCCGTACGACCCGGGCGTGTTCATCGTGCTCGACCCGACCGAGTTCGCCGAAGACCCTGCTGACCCGGGGACGTTCCTTGTGGGGAGTGTGGGATGAGTTTCAAGCCGATCGGTATCGATGAGAAAGACAGCCTCCCGCCGCGGGCGAAGGCTGGGCTGCGGCGGGAGTTCGACGGGGGTCGCGCGACGTGCGTGTACGTGGACTCCGCGCTGGGTTCGGATGCGCTCGATGGGCGGGTCGCATCCGGCCCGAAGAAAACCATCACGGCAGCCCTCGCCTCCCTCTCGAGCGGTGGTGTCATCCGGCTCGCCCGAGGCGTGTACCCGGTGAACGGGCTCGTCATCGACGTGTCGAAGTACACCCTCATCGGTGAGCCTTCGACACCGGAGGTGGAGGGGACCATCTTCGACGCGAGCGCGATGACGTCCGGTTCCGCGGTCACGCTCACCTCCGATGAGACGGTGAACCAGTACCTCCTCAACCGGACGATCCTGCAGGACATCCAGATCCGCGGGAACGGTGGCACCGGTGCAGGCAACCGCAACAGTGCTGTCACCGGGCTGCGGCTCCACTCGAGCCTCACCGGCAACCAGCACACCATCAGCCACTCGAACTTCATCAACGTGAACGTGCACCACTTCGGTGTTGGTGTGGAGCTCGGGTCGCACGTGTACTGCGTGAACTCGATCAACCTCGACGTGTGGGAGTGCGCCACCGCCGTGAAAGCTCCCGCCGGCGTCACCGACGCGGGGGAGCGCATCCAGTTCATCGGCGGCACGATCTTCAACAGTGACATCGGTGTGCACGGTGCGAACCAGAACGGTCGCCTCGACCTCATCGGCACGTCGATCGACTACTGCGGGACGTGGCTCCGCTCGGACAACACGATCATCTGCATGCAGGGTGGTCACCTCGAGCGGCGTGCCGACGACAACCGTGTCCCGATCGTCATCACGGGCAACCAGGGGGCCGTGCAGGTCTCCAACGTGATGATGGTGTTCACGGGCACGTTCGACACGGGTACCGCTCCTGAGGTGATCGTGCAGAACGATTGCACCGGTGGGGAGTACGGCGCGAAGTCGACGTTCAAGGGTATCCGCGTGTCGAACATCCGTACCGCGTCTGGTGCGTTCGCGAAGGGCGCGGGGATCACCGATCTTGAGATCCTCACGAACGGGACCACGAACCCGCTGATCGAGGCGGTCAACTTCTCGCAGAGCGCTCTCGCGGATGGTGGGTTCGAGAACACTCTCCTGGGGAACTCGGTCGCTGATTACGTGTCGATCACGCGGGATACGGGGATCACGTCGCCGGTGTCGTCCGCGAACGCTCAGGTCGGGTCGTCGTCCGCGTCGCCCCGGACGGGGGCTCGTCACCTGCGGGTGTCGAAGACGACGGGCGCATCCGCGGCGATCTCGGTTGATGTGCTCGTGCCGGTGCCTCGCGCGGGTGCGATCCCGTTCGTCCGCATGTACGTCGCGAAGTTCGGGTCGGGGCTTGTCGGGGATGTGGCGTTCCCGATGATGGCCGCGCTCGTGAAACCGTCGTCCGTTCCGGGTGTCCCCCTGATCGTGAAAGAGGAGCGGATGAGCTCGTCGGACAACGGGCGCACGTTCACGTCCTCCTCGTCGGGGTACACGCCCGTGACGATCGGTACTCAGCATCGTCGGATGCCGAAGTGGGCTACCCATCTCGTGCTCCGCATCTTCCTGGCCCCTGGTGTGACCGCGGGCGACCTCGACATCGACGACGTCTACGTGGACTTCGCATGACTCGTATAGGAGCGCACTCATGACGTGGAAAGTTCTGGGGACGAACGAGGAAGGCTTCGTGCCGGCCCGTGTCGTCGACTACATCGCCGAATCAGATCGACTAAAGAACACGTTCGTGGATGTCGAACGGGCCAATGAGGTAGGTGGGCTGTTCGACTTCTTCGACCTCCCTTCGGCAGCCTTCGGGGTCACTGCCGTCAACGCGTCCATCTTCGGCCAGGACAACATCACGCGTGCGCCGAATGGCGATCAGTACGTCGCGTACTGGGATGCGCGACGACGTCCGATCGTTGCTCGCCTTGCGGTTGGGCAGCGAACGTGGACGACCTTCGATCTGGGAGACCTCATCGGGAACCCGCTCGCAGCGCCCGTGCCGGACGATGGGCATAACAGCGCTGTCATTGCAGTGGACGGATTGGGCTTCGTCCACTACTTGGCCAACCACCACAACTCGCCTCTTCGGTACGTGCGTTCCACGGCGCCTAATGACATCTCGTCTTGGAAGACGATCACATCGATGGTCGGAACCCAGGAAGCGGTGCTGACATACCCGATCGCGCCCCGGATGCCGAATGGCGATCTGCTGATCTTCTACCGCGACGGGTTCTCTGGAGATGGCGACTGGTACATCAACCGTTACGTCCCCGCCACTGGGGTCTATACGCGCGTCGGCCAACTATTCAAGGGCACGGCTCCCGTTTCGCCGAGCGAATGCGCTTACCCGAACCGGATCGTCGTTGGCGCGGATGGCCGGATCCACATCTTCTACCTCTGGCGTGAGAACGACAGCGAGACGAGCAATCACGACATCAGCTACGTCGTCTCGACAGATGGGGTCAACTGGAAGACAGCAGACGGTGTCGAGATGACACTGCCCATCCGCCCGTCCGACAAGGCGAGCGTTATCCGCGCCGGCTACGCCAATGGGCTGCTGAACCAGACCGGAGCGAGCGTAGATGCGAACGGAGTACCGCACGCGGCATGGTGGCTGACACCCACCCCGGGGAGCGCCGAGCTACACCACTTCTCCTACAGCGAGGGCGAGTGGCACGACGACATCGCGATCACTCTGCCTGTGGCCGCGACGCGACCGGCTGTGTTCTCGTACCAGGAGAAGACGTGGGCGATCTACTCCAAGAACGGTTTCGCGACGTCGCTGAGGCTCGCGCCAACCGTTGGTGAAGAGGTGCGTCTCTTCCCGGTGAATGTGAACCAGTGGGAGTGCGGCTACGACGCCACAGGGAACGGGCGGCTGCGGACGCTGGTCATGCCGGGCGGAACGCGCCTTGAAAGCGTGTGGGGCGGGCTCCTCTCCCTGGATGCAAGCGTCCTGGACGGCTATCCCGCGGGTTCTGTCCTGCCGCGCCCCGCAGTCGCCTCTGCGCCGAGCAAGGCGGCACCTGCGGGCGGGGCGCCGATGACGCCGGGGTACTACTTCACCGCGCCGGGACAGAAGGATGCCACACGAGTGACCGTCGCGCGAGGAAACATCCGAGCTGGCATCCTCACACCCGCTCGCGACTGCGAGGTGGCGCACGCAACGGTGAGGCTAGCTATAGCGGGAGGGACCGGGTCGACCTACAAGATCGCCGTCTACGACGCCTTCTCCCGTACGCTCATCGCATCATCGGCGGAGCAGAGCGGGACCGTGACCGGCGTGATCACAATCCCGATGCGCTTTCGCCTCCTCGGCGGACGGGCGGTCTACGTCGGGGTTGTCGCTCAGGGCGCCGACGTCGCGCCCCAATTCGGGCGCCTGACCGGGCTGAACAACCCGTTCGCGGGGGCGCTCACAGCGAACCAGGCCACGGACGACGTGAACAACTACGTCGGCATCGAGGCGTCGGTCGGTGATGGGCCGCTGCCCGCGACTATCGGGCCGAACCTCACGGGGTCGGTCCCCCTCGTCGGGCTTTATGTCCCCGCTTAGAGGTCGTTGACTGCGGGCGTGATCAGCTCACGGATTGCGGGGGACAGGTACTCCGCATAGGGCTGCGTCACGTGGGTGATGTCGCGTTTGATCGGGAGGGTAGGCGTCGTGGGAGGGCAGAGTCCATCGGTGCAGAAGAGCACTGATGTGTCCACCCACGTGGCGCCTACCTTCTCGGCCGCGGCAGATTCCGCCGCGGCCACGCTGTCCCAGACAGGAGTGACCCGAGATGCGCAGTCAGCAGGACTGTTGGTCGGCGAATAGCATTCCCGAATGTCCTTGTCGGGCGGCGGCGGCGACAGGACGACTGTCGCCCCGGCGTTCTCGTCGGTCTGCGCGAGGATGCTCGCGAGGCCTTCTTCCCATGAAGCTGGGGTGGCCTTCTGGCCTCCGTCGAGTTCGGGCAGCTCGTACGTGTTCGAAACGATCAGGAGCTCGGGCTCGAGTTCGGCGACTGTGTCGATTGCCTTTGCTTTGCGGGTCACACAAGCTTCCATCTTCGACTGTTCGCCGGCCCGCTCGAGGTCGACGAACGGGCAGCCGTACATGCCTTCGATGACAAGTTTCCACTCGCCCTCAGCAACTAGCGGGAGCAGCGATGGCACCCATGCCATCGCGACGCTATCCCCGACGAGTACAGCGGTACGAGCCGCGCCGGGATCGCCCCAGGTGCAGCGGTCTCGAGTTGGCTGCACCAAGTCTCCGCACGAGCCCACGCCTGCGGGGATCATGTCGTTCTCGAGCACATAGTCCAGAGTGGGGTCCGTGTCTGCCCACGAAGTTAGTCGGAGACCTCGGCGCAACTCCTCCTGCACGGCTGCGACCTCGGGGCCGAAGTCGGCGGACTCAGGCGCAGGCGTCTCACTACTGAGCATGTCTCGAGGTACGTAGGGTGCCGCAGTTCCTCGGTCCGGTGTGCTGGCCGTGACTGCTACGAAGACCAGAGGGACGGCGATAATCGCCGCGAGCGCCAGGCTGCCGTAACGATAGGAGGTGCCGAAATCGTGACGCCACTGCGCCCACGCAGAGCGCCTTTTCTCCCGCCTTCCACGCCGGTGGGTCAGGGTGTGTGGTTCCAGTAAAGGGGACCGCTGGATGGGGACTTCGATCAGGTGGTACGAGATGATCGCGAGCGACAGCATGAGAACAACGGCCACGAGGTAGTAGAGGGGCCCGTCGAGCAGGAGCGCGCCGAACACGATCACGGGGAAGTGCCAGAGATACAGCGAGTAAGAGATGTTGCCGACGTAGAAGCTGATCGGATTCGTCAGCGGGAACAGGAAGCGCTGCGGCCCACCCGTCCCGGCTGCAATGACGAGGGCGGTGGACAGGACCGGGAGCAGCGCCCACGGGGCGGGGAACGCTACTGCGTCGTTGATCAGGAAGAGCGATGCGATGATCCCGATCAGGCCCACCCATCCGAGGATGGGGCGCAGGATGTCAGGGATCTTGCCCCACCACGGGGTCGCGATTGCCAGGAGCGCCCCGATGCCGAGCTCCCACGCCCGGCTGAGTGTCGAGAAGTATGCGACCGTCGGGCTTGCCGACGATTCGTACAGCGACCATGCGAACGTCGCAGCCACGATGAGAGCCATGACGAGCCCGGTGATCGTCCGGCTCCGCACCGAGGCGCCCTTGCGGAGCCCGGCGAGGGCTAGCAGCCCGAGCATGAGCCACGGCCAGACGAAGTAGAACTGTTCCTCGACCGACAGCGACCAGAAGTGCTGGAGGGGCGACACGGGCCCATCGGCCTGGAAGTAGTCGGTCCCAGCCGCGGCGAAGTTCCAATTCGACACGAAGAAGAACGAGGCGACGGCATCCCAGAGAGTCTGATTCGCGCGAGCCTGGTTGAAGAGCACGAACCCGAGACCGGCGACCGTGAGCAGCACGGCGGTCGCCGCTGGCACGATGCGCTTCACCCGTCGTCGGTAGAAGCCGACGAACGAGATGGCGCCCGTCTTCTCGTACTCGCGGAGAAGGATCCCTGTGATCAAGAACCCCGAGATTACGAAGAAGACGTCGACTCCGACGAACCCTCCGCTAGGCCAGTGAACGAGGTGGTCGAGGATCACCGCGACAACCGCCACCATTCGGAGGCCTTGGATGTCGGGACGGATGTTTCGCCGAGAGGTGGCGTTCGGAAGATGCTCTGACAGCCAATGCCTACTGAAAATGTGCCCTGACGGCATTCCGACCCCCTGTGAAACGACTGCACGAAGCCTAACGGCCGTGTGTCACGGCGGAGTAACGCGCTGCACCATCGCACGCATATAGTTCAGCCCCCGGCTGGCATCTTCGGATGCTGGTCGGGGGCTCTTCTGCGTGTCCGGGGCGGATGGCACGATGCGGGTATGTCCGACTGGCATCCGATGCTCGCGACCGAGGAGCGCACCCCCGGCGTATGGACGATGGTCGACCCGCACGGCCTCGAGTACGGCCGCGTGGAGATCCGGCGCTCGGGGGAGAGGGTCTTTTACCGTGCGTGGATGCGCGACGCTGAACTGAACCCCTGCCCCACCCTGCGTGATGCGACGATGCTCGTGCACCGTGCGCACCTGGCATCCGTTCAGCCCGGCCCACCGCCCGGAGGGATCTACCCGAACCTCAACGGGAAGTGAGCGGCACCAACTGTGACGACAGCCACGGCGAGAGGGTCCGCGCGAACGTCGTCGTTACGTGGTTGTCGTCGAAGTAGACGACCGCCCCACCGATGACCGCGTGGCAGGAGCCGTCCGTGCACAGCCGTTCCCCGAGAGGCACCACCGTGCCGCCTACCTGCTCGACCGCGTCACGGAGGAAGCTTGGACGCTCAGGCTGGGGCCACGCGCACGGGTCGACCGTCTCCGTCGCGTTCTCCAAGCACACAGAACCTCGCTCACCCTCCGGCATGCCCGGGACATCGGTCAGCATGGCCACCGGAGCCACCGCGGCGATCCGCTCGAGGCGGGGCAGCGCATCCGCCGTCGTGATCCGTTTCGTGTGCGCTCGTGCGGAGAACACCACGAGGTCCAGGTCGTCCCGACCCGTCAACGCCGCTTCTACAGCGGCGCCCCACGACACGCACGCATCGTTGTTTGTCTGCGCGTTCGCATCATCGAAGCTCGCCGGCACCTCGAACCCGGAGCACCCACCCCGACCAATCATGATGAGCTCCCACCCGTTCCGAGTGGCAACGTCGATCATCGGGTCGAGCAGGTGCTGTGCGTGTGAGTCGCCGACGAACGCGACACGACGTGTCGGGTCCGTCGTGTTCCCGAACGAGCACACCGCAACCTCAACGTCAGCGCCGAGGCACGCATCCTTGGCGGCGACGCCCGTCTCCCATGGGATGTCCGTCGCCGCGTACGCCGGGTCGGTGAGGTCGGTCACCGTGTACGGAGAGTCGCAAGCGTTGTCGAGCGCGTAGGCACCGAAGCATCCGCCCGTGTCCTCCACAGCCGATGTGAGCTCAGCGGCGAGACGGTTCTGAGCGCTCGTCGTCACCGTCGATACGAGCAGACCAGCTCCGAGGATCAGCACCATCCCCGCAGCCATGAACCCGTAGGCGCGGCGACGTGAACCGATGATCCCCGAGCTGGATCGGAACGGGTCCTCCACGAACCGTTTCGTCAGCACAGCGAGGCCTACAGAGACGACGAAGATCCCCACACCTGGGACCAGGCCCACCCCGCCGGTCAACGCCGTCCACGCGACGATCAGGGGCCAATGCCACAGGTAGATCGAGTACGACGTGTCACCCACCAGCTGCACTGGACGGAACGCCGACAGCCGCTGCGGCGACACACGGTGACCCGACTCTCCGACGTGCAACAGGGCGACCGTCGCGAGGACCGGCAGCATCGCCGTCCACCCGGGGAACGGGGTGTCCGCGTTGTAGAACAACGCCGCGTACGCGATGCCGGCGACCGCCACCCACCCAGTCACCGTCGCCACGACCCGGCTCCGCGCGTACGCCGGCGCGAACGCCAACAGGCCACCCGCGGCGAACTCCCACGCCCGGGTGGGCGTCACGAAGTACGCCTGCGCCGGGTTCGTCGCCGTCAACCAGACGGAGAACATCAGAGACGCTACGAACACGCCCGCAAACGCCACCAGCAGGGCACCACGGGAGCCGCGCCCCAACCGCCGAGACAACCACAACGCGGCCACCACGATCAGCGGCCACGCGATGTAGAACTGCTCCTCAACCGAAAGGGACCAGTAGTGCTGCACCAGCGACGGAGCATTGTCCGCGCCGAGGTAGTCGATCGCGCTGAACGCGAGCGTCCAGTTCTGCACGTACAGCGCGGCCGACCCGATCTCCGTCAGATTCTGGCCGAGCTGCGCCTGCGGGGCGACCGTCACCGCGAGCACCAGCGACACGATCAGCACAAGGAAAGCCGCCGGCAGGAGACGCCTCACGCGTCGAGCCCAGAAGCGAGACAGAGAGACCGTGCCCGTCCGGGCCACCTCGCCGAGGAGGTGCGCAGTGATCAGGTACCCCGAGATCACGAAGAACACGTCCACGCCGACGTACCCGCCAGGGAGCCTGTTCGGCCACAGGTGGTACGCCACCACCAGGACCACGGCGATCGCTCGCAATCCCTGAATGTCGGGGCGTGGGACACGCGTAGTGGTCGTGGCCGGGCGCGACGCCGTTGCGAGTGTGTCCGTCATCTTCCGATTTCTGCTGGGATTCGACCCCGAGACTATCGGGCGATGTCGCTCAGAACTTGCAGAGCGAGGTGGCTGTGATGTCGCTCCCGAACCTCAGCTCGCAGACAGCGTCGCTGAGTTGCTCCTGCAGAGCCATGTTGCCGGTGAAGATCAGCACGGCGCACACGATCAACGCGAGGAGGATGAGCGAGAGGAGCACGATGACGGCGCTCAGCCGGTTGTCGCGCTTCGGGGTGTGCGTGTCGCTCATAGCAGGAGCATAGTGGCCGGGATGTCCGACCCCAGCGGGATCATCAACCTATGCCTACCCCCGCTCAACTCCTCGACTTCGAGGCACGTCATCCTGGTCACCCGAAGCACAAGGAAGAGGCGATCGAGCGGGAACTCGGCGTGACGGCGGCACGGTACTACCAGTTGCTGGGCCGGGTGATCGATCAGCCCGAGGCGCTCGGACTCGACCCGATGCTGGTGCATCGCCTGCGCCGGCTGCGGGAACGCGCGGACGCTCGACGTCGTGCGGCGCAGAGAGTCGGCTGAGGCTTTGGTGTCAGGGGGCGTCGGGTGCACCGAAGGATGCACGAAGGGGAGCCGATTTCTCGACTCCCCTTATGCTGACTGTGCCCCCGAGCCGATTCGAACGGCCGACCTTTGGTACCGGAAACCAGTGCTCTATCCCCTGAGCTACGGAGGCGTACCGCACGACACTATCATCGCCGCGCGGGCTCCTCGTCCCGAGGGTGCAAGGCTCGCCTAGCCTGGATCCATGACCGCGCATCCGCTCCACAGAGGTGCGCGCGCGCAGCTCGCCGCGCTGGCCGCCGACGTCGCATCCGGGAGCACAGCGGCCGAGATCGAGTACCTCAGCGGCTTGCCGGCGGCGCCCGACGCGCGGTCCGCGGCCGTGCTGATCCTGTTCGGCGTCCTCGACGGCTCACCGAGCGACCGGGAGGCGCAGGCCGCGGCGGTGTCGCGGGACCTCGACGTCCTCCTCCTGTCCCGGGCGGAGACCCTCCGGGCCCACCCCGGCCAGGTCGCCTTCCCCGGAGGACGCGTCGATCCGGAGGATGCCGACGAGGTCGCCGCAGCTCTGCGAGAAGCGCAGGAGGAGACCGGCCTGGATCCGGCCGGGGTCGAGGTGCTCGGCCGGCTCGAGCTGATCCCGCTCGAGCACTCGCGGCACCTGGTCACGCCCGTGGTCGCGTGGTGGCGCGATCCGTCGCCCGTCCGCGTCGTCGACGAGGCGGAGTCGGCGGCCGTGTTCCGAGCCCCGGTGGCAGACCTCCTCGACCCGGCCAATCGGGGCGTCACCGTGCTGCGGACCGAACGAGGCGAGTTCCGCGGGCCGGCCTTCGTGCTGCCCTCGCAGGGGACGGAGCATCTCGTCTGGGGCTTCACGGCGATGGTGCTCGACCGGCTGTTCACCCGACTCGGATGGAACGAAGCCTGGGATCAGGACCGTCTGATCCCGCTCATCCCGCCGACGCGATAGCCGCTTTCTCACGTCGCGAGGGGGAGCGCAAGGCCCCGCCCCGATCGATCCGTCGTCATAGGGTCGAAGGGACGGAAGGAATCCCCATGGCACGCATTCTCCTCATCGGCGGACACGGCAAGATCGCCCTCCTGCTCGAGCCGATCCTCGCCGAGGCCGGTCACCACGTGACCGCGGTCATCCGCAACCCCGACCACGAGAGCGACGTCACCGACGCCGGCGCCACGGCCCTCGTCGCCGACATCGAGCAGCTGACGACCGAGCAGCTCACGAACGTCGTCTCCGGCAACGAGGTCGTCATCTGGTCGGCGGGAGCCGGCGGTGGCAGCGCCGAGCGCACGTACGCGGTCGACCGCGACGCCGCGATCCGCACGATGGATGCCGCGGTGGCAGCCGGCGTCTCGCGGTACCTGATGGTGTCGTACTTCGGCGCAGGGCCCGATCACGGCGTCCCCGAGGACGACGACTTCTTCGCCTACGCCGACGCGAAGTCCGCCGCCGATGAGCACCTCCGCGCGAGCGGTCTCGACGCGACGATCCTCGCGCCGTCGGCACTGACACTCGACGCTCCCACGGGACGCATCGACGTCACCGCGACCGAGGGACGCTCCGTCGCCCGGGCAGATGTCGCCGCGGTGCTCGCCGCTGCTGTCGACGAGCCGGCCACGATCGGACGCACGATCAGCTTCAACTCGGGCGACGTGCCCATCGCCGAGGCCATCCGCGGCTGACGCGACCCCTCAGCCGACCGGCTCGAGCGGCTTCTCGTCACCCGCGACGGTCGTGACGCTCCGCTCGGTGAGGGCGCCCGCGAGGCGCTCGGCGAGGTAGCTGTGGCCGGCATCGGACGGGTGTTTGCGGCCCGCGCCGGCGTCGATGATGTCGGCGTAGTTCGCGGGCGTGATCCAGTTCTCCGCGAGGGGGGAGATATACCACCAGCCTCGTTCGGCGGCCTCTGCCGCGAGGTCGCGGTCGATGCGGGCGGTGCCCTCGTCGACGGGGAACTCGTGGGGCGCGGGCCCGAAGATCACGAACTGCGCGTCGGGGAAGGCCTTCTCGAACCGCGACCAGGTGATGTCGACGTTCTCGCGGTACCCACGGTCGCCCTGGAGGCGGTCGTTGATCGACCCCTGAATGACGACGAGGTCGTAGTCGGCTCCGGGGTCGAGGGAGAGGGCGCGCGTTCCGAAATCGGCGCCGTCACGGCCGGGCTTCATGTAGCCGGAGCCGCGGACACCGTCGACGGTGACGTCCCATCCCTGGAGGTCGCCGAGTTGATAGGCGTAGCCGTCCGTCGGCGTCGTGGCGGCGGAACCGTAGGTCCACGAGTCCCCGAAGACGAGCACGTCGGCTCCCGCGGGCAGCGAGAGCGGCTCGGTGGCCCAGCCCGAGGTGCCCGCGGCGGCGGTGTCGACGGCAGCGCGAGGCGTCCAGGGCTGCCAGGCGGACACGGCGACGACAGCGGCAACCCCCACGGCGAGAACCCCGATGCCCCACGTCCGCGATCGGCGTTCAGAGGTCATGCGACGAGGGTAAGCGATTCCTGACCCGCTCGGCGCCGCGACCTCTCCCACGTGAAAGGATTGCCCGGTGCAGCGCGTCGTCCGAGCCGAACTCGACCTCGACATCGAGGGCCCTCTCGACCTGATCCTGGCCGTGACGATCGCGGCCGGCACCGCGGCGCAGCGCGAGTCGTTCTCGCTCACGCAGAACGGCGTGGCGCTGCGGCCGGCGGAGATGATCGATGCCGTCGGCACCCGGCTGCACCGCGTCAGTGCCCGGCCCGGCCCGGTGCTGGTGAGGTACGAGGCCACCGTCGACACGTCCGCTCCCGCGCCTCCGGCGACCGACCTTGAATCCGCTGTATACCTGCGGCCCAGCCGGTACGCGCCCTCGGATGCCGTGTTCTCCCACGCCCGGCGCCAGTTCTCCGGACTTCGCGGCGCCGACCTGCTGAACGCCGTGGAGCGCTACGTGTTCGAGAGCGTCACCTACTCTCCGGGACTCTCGCAGGGCACCGACTCCGCCCTGACGACGCTCACGACGGGGCAGGGGGTCTGCCGCGACTACGCGCACCTGGTCATCGCACTGCTCCGCGCCATGGACGTTCCGGCGCGGTACGTCGCCTGCTACGCCCCCGGACTCGTCCCGATGGATTTCCACGCGGTCGCGGAAGCGTACGTCGACGGTGCATGGCGCGTCGTCGATGCCACGCGCCTGTCGAATCGCCGCGGGCTGGTGCGCATCGCGACGGGGCGGGATGCCGCGGACTGCGCCTTCCTCAGTTACTACGGCGGCAACCTGGCGCTGCCGCACATGGTGGTCGACGCCGCCGTCCTGGGCGATCCCGGGCCGACCGCCGCGGCATCCGATCCCGCTGCGGACGATCGCGACGCTCTCGTCTCGATCTGCTGAGGAGCCGCTCGGGGCATCGCCCCCGTTGCGCACGGCAGCCACCTAGGGTGGGGGGATCAGTACAGACCCGGGGGACGATGTGAGAACCGCAGACGACGAACTCCGGAAGGCGATCATCGAGGGCTACGGCGTCCTCACCGGTGCACCGGAGCCCGACTTGGAAGGCCTGGTCCGGCTGGCGGCGAACATCTGCGATGTTCCGACGGCCGTCATCAACATCATCGACGATCGCTTCCAGCATCAGGTCGCGGCGATCGGGATGGAGCCCGCGATCTGCTCCCGGGAGGACTCGATGTGCGCGGTCGTGTTCCGCGAGCCCGGTCACACCGTCATCCGCGATGTCACCCTCGATCCGCGATTCGCCGAGAACCCGTTCGTGACCGGGGAGATCGGCAAGGTCCGGTTCTATGCCTCGAGCCCACTGGTCACCCCGGTCGGTGTGCCCATCGGCACCATCTGCGTCTTCGACGACCGCCCGCGCGACCTCTCCGACGACGGCAGCGATGCGCTCGCTCTGATCGCGCATCAGATCGTCGACGTGCTCGAGCTGCGCCGGATGACCCGCGAGCTCGAGGAGTCCAACGAGCAGCTGGAGAGCTTCGCCGCTCAGGTCGCCCACGACCTGAGGAACCCGCTCACCGCCCTGGCCGGCTACATCGAGCTCGCGGCAGAGGTGCCCCAGGTCGCCGAGCTGCCGGCCGCTTCGCGCGCGCTGGCGCGGGCCGAGTCGGTCGCCGACCGCATGTCGGCGATGATCGCGCGACTGCTCGACTACGCCCGCGTGGGCGGCGCACCGGTGCGGCCGAAGTCGGTCGACATCGGCCCCCTCGTGACCTCGACGATGGAGGATCTCCGGAGCGCGGGCGCCGACGGCGGGGCGGAAGTCCTGGTCACCGCCGACACGACCGTGCGCGGAGACCCCACCCTGCTCAGCGTGCTCGTACAGAATCTCGTCGGCAACGCGGTGAAGTTCGCGGGTGCCGCAGGCGGTTCGCCCCGCGTGGAGGTGCGGATCGAGTCTCTGATCGGCGGCGGTGCCCGCCTCACCGTCGGCGACAACGGGCCCGGCGTGCCTGAAGCCGAGCGGGAACTCGTCTTCGAGCCCCTCGAGCGCGGCTCGCAGACCGACATCCCCGGTTTCGGCATCGGACTGTCGACCTGTCAGCGCGTCGTGGAGGCGCATGGCGGCCGCATCGGGATCGACCGGTCGCCCCTCGGGGGAGCGCTGGTCTGGGCGGTGTTCCCGGCCTGAGTTCGGGCGCCGGAAGGCCCCACGTAGACTGGGAGGGCTATGGATCCTGAAGCCCTCTCCGCCGCCCTGCTCGCCGCCGTCGCCCCCTTGGCCGAGGCGCGACGCCCGGGCGCGAGCGCCGGGCTGACCGCCGCCGACTTCCCGGTCGAGCGGCCGAAGAACCGCGACCACGGCGATTGGGCCTCCAACGCCGCGCTCAAGCTGGCGAAGGCGATCGGGGCCAATCCCCGTGAGTTCGCCGCCGAGGTCGCCCAGGCGCTCACCGCCACGGCCGGGATCGCCTCCGTCGAGGTCGCCGGTCCGGGCTTCATCAACATCCGCCTCGACGCGGCCGCCGCCGGTGCTCTCGCGAAGACCATCGTCGAGGCCGGCGCGGCTTTCGGTGCGAACCGCTCGCAGGCGGGCAACTCGATCAACCTCGAATTCGTCAGCGCGAACCCGACCGGCCCGATGCACATCGGTCACACCCGGTGGGCCGCCCTCGGCGACGCCATCGCGCGACTGCTGCTGGCGAGCGGCGCGACGCTCGTCCGCGAGTTCTACGTCAACGACGCCGGTGCGCAGATGGAGCGGTTCGGGCGTTCGGTACTGGCCGCGATCGCCTCTCAGCCGACCCCGGAGGACGGGTATCCCGGCGCCTACATCGACGACCTCGCCGACCGCGTGAAGGCGGCCGAGCCCGGCATCCTCGATCGTCCTGAGGCCGAGCAGATCGAGATCGCCCGCGACCGTGCCTACGCGCTCCAGCTGGCCGACCTGCAGGCGTCCCTCGAAGCGTTCAACGTGCACTTCGACGTCTTCTTCAGTGAGCGCACGCTGCACGCGCCGGGCGCCGACGGGCGTCCGAGCCTCGTCGACGAGGCCGTCGACCGTCTTCGCGCGCAGGGCCACGTGTTCGACGCCGAGGGTGCGGTCTGGGTGCGGACCACCGACTTCGGCGACGACAAAGACCGCGTCATCCGCCGGTCCAACGGCGAATACACATACTTCGCCGCCGACGCCGCCTACTACTTGAACAAGGGCGACCGCGGCTTCGCGCACAAGATCTACCTCCTCGGAGCAGACCACCACGGCTACGTCCACCGCCTGAAGGCGCTCGCCGGCGCGGCGGGGGACGATCCGGACAAGGACATCGAGGTGCTCATCGGGCAGCTCGTTTCGATCAACGGCGCCCGGCTGTCCAAGCGCGCCGGCAACATCATCGAGCTCGATGACCTGCGCGAATGGCTCGGCACCGACGCGCTGCGCTACTCGCTCGCCCGGTACCCCGCCGACTCGCCGCTGACCCTCGATCCCGAGATCCTGCAGAAGCGCACGAACGACAACCCGGTGTTCTACGTGCAGTACGCCCACGCGCGCACGCACAACGTCGCCCGCAACGCGGCCGACTCGGGCGTCGCCCGCGACGCGTTCGCTCCGGAGCTTCTGACGCACGAGACGGAGTCCGCACTCCTCGGCGCTCTGCAGGAGTTCCCGAGGCTCGTGGCCTTCGCCGCCGAGCTCCGCGAGCCTCACCGCATCGCCCGGTACCTCGAGGAGCTCGCGAGCCTGTATCACCGCTGGTACGACTCGTGCCGTGTCACTCCGCTCGGCGATGAAGAGGTCACGGACGTGCACCGCACCCGCCTCTGGCTCAACGACGCCACCGGACAGGTGCTTCGCAACGGGCTCGATCTGCTCGGCGTCAGCGCGCCCGAACGGATGTGACATGACGACGGCAGCGGCGCCACGACGGTCCCGTCGCGCAGTGGCGTGGATCGTGGTCGCCGTGCTCCTCGCCGTCGGCCTCCCCGTCGCGGGCGAGGTCGCCGCACGGATCATCGCGCCGCAGCTCATCCGAGACCGCATCGTCCAGAACCTCGGGCTCGCGGCCGACACGCAGATCGACGTGGAGATCCCCGCACCCCTTCTCCTGCCGCTGGTCGTCGTGGGGCAGCTTCCCGAGCTGCGGCTGAGCGCGCAGGACGTCGAGCTCGACGGATTCACGGGCGACGTAGAGGTCGTCGCCCAGGATGTGCCCATGTACCGGGACGCGGACTGGAGCGACGCGGACGCGACCGTCGTCCTCGACGAGACGCAGACGCGCGCTCTGCTGTCTCGCGTCGAGGGCTTCCCGGCAGATGCCTTCGCGCTGGATCCGCCGGAGATCGCGCTCGACACCCAGTTCGCGGTCTTCGGCGTGGAAGTCCCCGTCGGTGTGCGGCTGTCGGCCGAAGCGTCGGAGGGTCGCATCCTGCTCTCGCCGACGAGCTTCCGGCTCGCTGGCGCCGATGTCTCTGCCGACGCGCTCCGACAGCAGCTCGGCCCGCTCGCGGGATCTTTCGTCGAGGACTGGCCGGTCTGCGTCGCCGGCTATCTTCCCGCAGCCATGCGCCTGGAAGATGTCGCCATCGAGGACCGCGGCGTCGTCGCCTCCTTCGAGATCGACAGCTCGATCCTGAACGATCCGGCCGCGCAGGCCGCCGGGGCGTGCGCCGACGCCTCGTAGCGTCACCGGACTGGGGGCCGCGGCCACGGTGCCCTAGACTGTGGGCACTGTCGGGGCGTGGCCGCACCGCCCGACGTACCCGTCCCCACTTTCGATTGGTGCCCCTGCGTGTCCACCACCTCCGACCGCCCCGCCGTGCCCGAGTGGCTCGTGCCGCCGGACGATGCGAATGCGCTCGCGGAGAACGTCTGGCCGACCGGGGCGTCACGTGATGAGGCGGGATCGATCGTCTTCGGCGGCGTCTCGGCGACCGAGCTCGCCGAGCGATTCGGCACGCCGCTCTACGTCGTCGACGAAGACCTCGTCCGCGCCCGCGCGCGCGAGGTGAGGACCGCGTTCCAGGATGCCGCGGCCCGTCATGGCGGCACCGCACGGGTCTACTACGCCGGCAAGGCGTTCCTGACGACCGACGTCGTGCGGTGGGTCACGGCGGAAGGCCTCAGACTCGACGTCGCCAGCGGCGGCGAGCTCGCCGTCGCCCTCGCCGCCGGCGCCGACCCGGCTCGCCTCGGACTTCACGGCAACAACAAGCTCGTCCCCGAGATCGCCCGCGCCGTGCGCGTCGGTGTCGGCTCGATCGTCATCGACTCGCTCATCGAGATCGAGCGGATCGCCGACGAGGCCGCCGCGCAGGGCGTCGTCCAGACCGTCCTCGTCCGGGTCAACAGCGGCGTCCACGCCGAGACGCACGACTTCCTCGCGACCGCTCACGAAGACCAGAAGTTCGGCTTCGCCCTGACGGATGCCGAGGCGGCGGTCGCCCGCATCCGTGAGTTGCCGTCGCTCCGCTTCGCCGGCCTCCACTGCCACATCGGCTCGCAGATCTTCGGTACCGCCGGGTTCGCCGAGTCTGCGGCGCGCGTCGTCGAACTGCATGCTCGTCTCCGCGAGGGTGGTGACGTGCCGCTCTTGAACCTGGGCGGCGGCTTCGGCATCGCCTACACGTCGAAGGACGACCCGACCCCCATCGCCGAGCTCGCCGACGGCATCGTCGCGGCGGTCTCGCGCGAGTGCGAGAGCCGCGGCATCCCCCTCCCCGAGCTCGCCTTCGAACCGGGCCGCACCATCGTCGGCCGCGCCGGCGTAACCCTGTACAGCGTCGGCACGGTGAAGCCCGTGCGCGTCTCGGACGACCTCGAGCGCCTCTACGTGAGCGTCGACGGCGGTATGAGCGACAACGCCCGGACGGCGCTCTACGGCGCGGATTACACGGCACGCGTCGCCGGCCGTCGGAGCGACGCCCAGCCCGCGCTGACGCGTGTCGTCGGCCGCCACTGCGAAGCGGGCGACATCGTCGTCTCCGCCGAGTACCTTCCGGCGGATGTCGAGCCGGGCGACCTGCTCGCCGTCGCCGCCACCGGGGCCTATTGCTTCTCGCTCGCGAGCAACTACAACTACCTGACCCGTCCACCCGTCATCGCCGTCGGCGGCGGTACCGCGCGGCTGATCGTCCGCGGCGAGGACGAGAACGACCTGCTGGCGCGCGACCTCGGCGTCGCACCGGCCTCATCCCGCACCCCCGAGGAGTCCGCATGATCGAACCCCGTCGCCTTCGCGTCGCCCTGCTCGGAGCCGGCGCTGTCGGCTCTCAGGTCGCGCGGCTGATGCTCTCCCACGCCGATGAACTCGCCGATCGCTCGGGTGCACCGCTCGACCTGGTCGGGATCGCCGTGCGCGACCTCGAGGCGCCGCGCGAGGGCGATCTGCCGAGCCACCTGCTGACCACGGATGCCGACACGCTCATCGCCGGAGCCGACATCGTCATCGAGGTCACCGGCGGCCTCGAGCCCGCCCGCACGCGCATCCTCGACGCCCTGGCATCGGGGGCCGACGTGGTGACCGCGAACAAGGCCCTGCTCGCCACGCACGGGGCGGAGATCTTCGACGCCGCCGAGCGCGTCGGCGCGACCGTCGCCTACGAGGCTGCCGTCGCCGGCGCGATCCCGATCATCCGCCCGCTCCGCGATTCCCTCGCCGGCGACCGCGTGCTCCGCATCATGGGCATCGTCAACGGCACCACCAATTACATCCTCGACCGGATGGACCGCGAAGGGCTCGGGTTCGACGAGGTGCTCGCCGAGGCGCAGCGACTCGGCTATGCCGAGGCCGATCCGACGGCCGACGTCGAGGGCTACGACGCGGCGCAGAAGGCGGCGATCCTGGCGAGCCTCGCCTTCCACACGTCGGTGCCCCTCGACGCGGTCCACCGCGAGGGCATCACCTCGATCGACGCCGGCATCATCGACGCCGCCCGTTCGGCGGGGTACGTCGTCAAGCTCCTCGCCGTCTGCGAACGCCTCGTCGGCCAGGCCGACGCGGGCCCCGCCGGCGAGGCCATCTCGGTGCGGGTCTACCCTGCGCTCGTGCCGCGCGACCACCCACTGGCATCCGTCCGCGGCGCGAACAACGCCGTCTTCGTCGAGGCCGAGGCCGCCGGCGACCTGATGTTCTACGGTGCCGGCGCCGGCGGCGTGCAGACCGCCTCGGCCGTGCTCGGCGACGTCGTCTCCGCCGCACGCCGTCACGTCGCCGGCGGACCGGGCGTGGGGGAGTCGACGCGCGCGAACCTCCCGATCGTGCCGATCGGCCGCATCTCGACGAGCTGCCAGATCACCCTCGAAGTCGACGACCAGCCGGGCGTCCTGGCATCCGTCGCCGGCATCCTCAGCGACGGGAACGTGTCGATCGCGACCGTCGAACAGACCACCTCCGCCGGCGACGCCGTCGCCGGAGACGAGGGCGCCGTGGCGCACCTCGTCATCGGAACCCACACCGCCCGAGAGCAGGACCTTTCCGACACCGTCGAACGACTCGCCGCGACTCCCGCGGTGCGTCGTGTGGTGTCCGTCCTGCGCGTAGAAGGAGACTGACTGACATGGCACACGTCTGGCGCGGAGTCCTCCGCGAATTCGCCGATCGACTCGGCGTCACCGATGCCTCGACCGTGGTGAGCCTCGGTGAAGGCGGCACGCCGCTCATCCGGGCCGCGTCGCTGTCACAGATCACGGGCGCCGACGTCTACGTCAAGTTCGAGGGCATGAACCCGACCGGATCGTTCAAGGACCGCGGAATGACCGTCGCCCTCTCACGGGCCGTCGAGCACGGCGCCGAGGCGGTCATCTGCGCGTCGACGGGCAACACGTCGGCATCCGCCGCCGCCTACGCCGCCCACGCGGGCATCACCGCGGCCGTCCTCGTTCCGGAGGGCAAGATCGCCATGGGCAAGCTCAGCCAGGCCGTCGCCCACAACGGCACGCTGATCCAGATCCGCGGCAACTTCGACGACTGCCTCGAGATCGCCCGCGAGCTCGCGACCGGATACAAGGTGCACCTCGTCAACTCGGTCAACCCCGACCGCATCGAGGGTCAGAAGACCGCCGCCTACGAGGTCGTCAGCCAGCTCGGCGATGCCCCCGACTTCCACTTCATCCCCGTCGGCAACGCCGGCAACTACACCGCCTACTCCCGTGGCTATCGCGAAGAGGCCGAGCGCGGGGTGTCGACCCGCGTGCCCCGCATGTTCGGCTTCCAGGCCGAGGGCTCCGCGCCGCTCGTCCGCGGAGAGGTCGTCAAGAACCCCGAGACGATCGCCTCCGCGATTCGCATCGGCAACCCCGCGTCGTGGGAGCTGGCCCTCGAGGCGCAGTCGGCGACCGACGGATGGTTCGGGGCGATCGACGACGAGCGCATCCTCGCCGCGCAGAAGCTCCTCGCCGGGACGGTCGGCGTCTTCGTCGAGCCGGCCTCCGCGATCAGCGTCGCCGGCCTGCTCGACCGCGCCGAGGCGGGCGTCATCCCCGCCGGCGCGAAGGTCGTCCTCACGGTGACCGGCCACGGTCTCAAGGATCCGCAGTGGGCGCTTCGCAATCCCGACGGCACGCAGATCGAGCCGCTCGTCGTCGACGCCGCGACCAGCGAGGTCGCATCGGCCCTCGACCTCACCCCCGTCCAGGGATGACGTCGCCGGGTCGCAGCGTCACCGTCCGGGTGCCGGCGACGAGCGCGAACCTCGGCCCGGGCTTCGACACCCTCGGCCTGGCGCTGAGCGTGCACGACGACCTGACCGTCACCGAGCTCGCCGGCCCCGGCCTCGAGATCGAGGTGACCGGCGAGGGCGCCGCGGACGTTCCCACGGATGCCTCGCACCTGGTCGTCCGCTCGATGGCGTATGCCTTCGAGGCGAGCGGACGGCCGATGCCCGGCATCCGGTTGACGGCCCACAACACGATCCCGCACGGACGCGGCATGGGCTCGTCGGGCGCCGCGGTCGTCGCGGGCCTCCTCGCCGCGAAGGGCCTGCTCGCCGGTGACGTGGAGCTCGGCCCCGAGACGCTGCTGCGGTGGGCGACCGAGCTCGAAGGCCATCCCGACAACGTCGCTCCGGCGCTGTTCGGCGGCCTCACGATCGCCTGGATGGACGAGACCGGGCCGCAGCACAAGAAGCTCGCGGTGCACCGAGGGGTCTCTCCGCTCGTCTTCGTGCCCGAGTTCACGATGTCGACCTCGGTCGCACGTGGCCTCGCGCCGCTGCAGGTCACCCGCGAGGACGCGGTCTTCAACGTGTCGCGCTCGGCCCTGCTGATCGCGGCGCTGACGCAGAGCCCCGAGCTGCTGATGGCTGCCACCGAGGACAAGCTGCACCAGTCCTACCGCGCTGAGGCCATGCCCGAGACCGACAAGCTCGTGAGGGGCCTGCGCGCTGCGGGGTACGCCGCAGTCGTCTCGGGCGCCGGCCCGAGCGTGCTCGTGCTCGCCGACGGACCGGGGCGCCGCCTCGACGCCGTCGAGCACGCGCAGACGCTCACCGACACGCGCTGGTCACCGCTCCTCCTGGCCGTCGATGTCCTGGGTGGTACAGTGAGAGGCAACGCGGAGGATGCCACGTAGTCACGTGAATCTGCCCTCCATCGCAATCTGCGAAGCACCGCACATTTCCTCTCTTCGGGCCGGCACGTCACACGTCCTCGTGTGAGAGCCCCCGAGAGAATCGGTCACCGTCGTGGACGGGGCCACTTGCGGTTATGACTTTCCACATCTGAAAGGGAGAACTCGTGGAGTCCATCTCCGAGATCCAGACCGGCGACGACGTCGCCACCGACGCAGCCGTCGCCGCGAACACCACCGGTTCGTCGTCGACTGACGAGACCACCGACGCCGCGGCCACCGCAGCGCCGGTGCGCAAGACGCGCAGTCGCGCCAAGGCCAAGCCCGCTGCCGACGCCGCGCCCGCAGCTGACGCCGCGCCCGCGGCCGACGCGCCTGCCGCCGACGCCGCGCCCGCCGCCGACGCCGCCCCCGCGGCCGAGGGCACGGGCGACGCCGACCAGCCCGTCAAGGCTCCCCGCAAGCGCGCGCCGCGCCGTGCGAAGAGCGCCGATGCGGCTCCCGCTGAGCAGGCGCCGACGGCCGAGGCCGCTCCTGCCGCTGAGCCCGCTGCTGCCGAGCCCGCTCGCGCGGACGCGGCCCCCGCCGCCGATGCTGCCCCCGCGGCCGACGCCGCCGAGGCTCCGGCCGTTCAGGACGCTCCGTCGTCCCGGAACAGCGACGACGCTTCCGAGGGGTCCTCCGACTCCGAGGGCGACCGCGCCGAGGGCGAAGGCTCGAGCCGCAGCCGCAGCCGTTCGCGCAGCCGCAGCCGCAACCGCAACAAGGGCGAGAACGGCGCACAGGGCGAGAACGGCCAGAACGGCAACGCCCAGAACAACGGCGGCCAGAACAACGGCAACGCCCAGAACAACGGCGGCCAGAACAACGGCAACGCCCAGAACAACGGCAACGCGCAGAACGGCGGCCAGAACAACGGCGGCCAGAGCGGCAACGCGCAGAACCGTAACGCCGGACCGGCCACCGACGACCGGGGCGACGACGAGCAGGGCCGCGGCCGCCAGCGCAACAAGCGCCGCACGCAGACGCCGACGGACGAGTTCGACACCGAGATCGGTGACGACGATGTCCTCATCCCCATCGCCGGCATCCTCGATGTGCTCGACAACTACGCGTTCGTGCGCACCACGGGCTACCTTCCCGGCCAGAGCGACGTCTACGTCTCGCTCGGCCAGGTGAAGAAGTACAACCTCCGCAAGGGCGACGCCGTCGTCGGCGCGATCAAGCAGCCCCGTGAGGGCGAGCAGTCGAGCCGTCAGAAGTACAACGCGCTGGTCAAGGTCGACGCCATCAACGGTCTCTCCGTCGACGACGCCGCGACTCGCGTCGAGTTCAACAAGCTCACCCCGCTCTACCCGCAGGACCGCCTCCGCCTCGAGACCGCGCCCGAGAAGCTCACGCAGCGCATCATCGACCTGGTGGCGCCGATCGGCAAGGGCCAGCGCGGCCTGATCGTCGCTCCGCCCAAGGCCGGCAAGACGATCGTCCTGCAGCAGATCGCCAACGCCATCGCGACGAACAACCCCGAGGTCCACCTCATGGTCGTCCTCGTCGACGAGCGTCCCGAAGAGGTCACCGACATGCAGCGCACGGTGAAGGGTGAGGTCATCGCCTCCACCTTCGATCGCCCTGCAGAAGACCACACCACGGTCGCCGAGCTCGCCATCGAGCGCGCGAAGCGCCTCGTCGAGCTGGGCCGCGACGTCGTCGTCCTCCTCGACTCGATCACGCGCCTGGGCCGGGCCTACAACATCACCGCGCCCACCTCGGGCCGCGTGCTCACCGGTGGCGTCGACGCGTCGGCGCTCTACCCGCCGAAGCGCTTCTTCGGCGCCGCGCGCAACATCGAGAACGGTGGCTCGCTCACCATCCTCGCCACGGCGCTCGTCGAGACCGGCTCCAAGATGGACGAAGTCATCTTCGAGGAGTTCAAGGGCACCGGCAACAGCGAGCTGCGCCTGTCGCGCCAGCTCGCCGACAAGCGCATCTTCCCGGCCGTCGACGTGAACGCGTCGTCCACCCGCCGCGAAGAGATGCTGCTCTCGGCCGACGAGGTCAAGATCACGTGGAAGCTGCGTCGCGCCCTCGCGGGCCTCGACCCGCAGCAGGCCCTCGAGGTCGTCCTCGGAAAGCTCAAGGAGACGAGCTCGAACGTCGAGTTCCTCGTGCAGATGCAGAAGTCCATGCCGGCTCCCACCGGCGGCGGCCACAGTAGCGCGCACGACAACAGCATCCGCTGATCACCACCACGTGTTCGAGTCCGTCCAGACGCTGATCGACGAGCACCGCGCGGTGCAGGAGGAACTCTCCGACCCCGCGGTGCACGCCGATGCGGCGCGCGCGAAGCGCGTCAACCGGCGGTACGCCGAACTGTCGCGCATCGTTGCCGCGCATGACGCGTGGACGTCGGCATCCGACGATCTCGCGGCGGCGCGGGAACTCGCCAAGGAAGACGCGGCCTTCGCCGAGGAGATCCCTGCTCTCGAGGAGCTCGTCGAGTCGAGCCAGGAGCGCCTTCGGCGGCTTCTGATCCCGCGCGATCCAGACGATGCGCGCGACGTGATCATGGAGATCAAAGCCGGCGAAGGTGGCGCGGAATCCGCGCTGTTCGCGGCAGATCTCCTTCGCATGTACGTGCAGTACGCGGCGTCACGCGGGTGGAAGACCGAACTCCTCGAACGCAACGAATCCGACCTCGGCGGATACAAGGACGTGCAGGTCGCGATCAAGGGGTCCTCGACCGACCCCGCGCAGGGCGTCTGGGCGCACCTGAAGTACGAGGGCGGCGTGCACCGCGTGCAGCGCGTGCCGGCGACCGAGTCGCAGGGACGCATCCACACCTCCACCACGGGCGTGCTCGTGTTCCCCGAGGTCGACGAGCCCGAAGAAGTCCAGATCGATGCGAACGATCTGAAGATCGACGTCTTCCGCTCCTCCGGACCCGGCGGTCAGTCGGTCAACACGACCGACTCCGCCGTGCGCATCACCCACCTTCCCACCGGCATCGTCGTGTCGATGCAGAACGAGAAGAGCCAGCTGCAGAACCGCGAAGCGGGCATGCGCGTGCTGCGCGCCCGCCTCCTGGCGCGTCAGCAGGAAGAGCGGGACGCTGCGGCATCCGACGCCCGGCGCTCTCAGATCCGCGGGATGGACCGCTCCGAGCGGATCCGCACGTACAACTTCCCCGAGAACCGCATCGCCGACCATCGCACCGGCTACAAGGCCTACAACCTCGACCAGGTCATGGACGGCGCGCTCGGGCCGATCCTGGAGTCGGCGATCAGCGCCGACGAAGAGGCCCAGCTCGCCGCCATCGGCACCACCGACTGAACGGCGCCCGGGCGGCGCAGGTCAGATGTGGTACTCGGGCGCGGCCAGGAGTGCGCGCGTGTCCTCGCCGGCAGTGCGTCGGCGTGCCCGCGCAGGCACACCGACCAGCACGGAGTCGGCCGGGGCGTCCTTCGTGACGACGGCGTTCGCACCGATCACGCTTCTGGCGCCGACGACGACGGGCCCGAGGATCTTCGCTCCGGCCCCGACGGCGACGCCGTCCTCGAGTGTCGGATGCCGCTTGCCGCCCTCACGCGTACGTCCTCCGAGCGTCACGCCGTGGTAGAGCATGACGTCGTCGCCGACCTCGGCGGTCTCGCCGATCACGACGCCCATGCCGTGGTCGATGAAGAAGCGGCGTCCGATGCGCGCCCCGGGGTGGATCTCGATCCCGGTCAGCCACCGGCTCACCTGCGAGACGGCGCGCGCCGGGAATCGCCAGCCGCGAGTCCAGAGCGCGTGGCTGAGGCGGAAGGCCCAGACGGCGTGCAGGCCGGGATAGAGCGCGGCGATCTCGAGCCCGCCGCGCGCTGCGGGGTCGCGGAGCTTGGCGGCAGCGATGTCCTCGCGGACGGCGCGCACCACGCGGCGGGCGTCGGAGATGCCGGGCACAGTCGGCCTTTCTGAAGAGAGCGGCGTCGTCGGGAAGCGACTCAGTCGCGGAGGTGCTCGTACAGCGCGGTCGACAGGTACCGCTCGCCGAACGACGGGATGATCACGACGATGTTCTTGCCCTCGGCTTCGGGACGCGCGGCCACCTGGAGCGCAGCCCACACGGCGGCGCCCGAGGAGATGCCGATGAGGATGCCCTCCTTCGTGGCGACCTCGCGGGCCGTGGTGATCGCGTCCTCGAACGAGACGTCCTGGACCTCGTCGATGACGCCCTGGTCGAGGATCGGCGGCACGAAGTTCGGGCCGATGCCCTGGATCTTGTGCGGGCCCGGCTTGCCCGTGGTGAGCAGGGGAGAGTCGGCCGGTTCGACGGCGACGATGCGTGCCTCGGGAGCGCGCTCCTTGAGCACCTGTCCGACGCCGGTGATGGTGCCGCCGGTGCCGATGCCCGCGACGAAGTAGCCGATGTCTCCGTCGGTGTCACGGAGGATCTCCTCGGCCGTGGTGGACCGGTGGATCTGCACGTTGGCCTCGTTGGCGAACTGCTTCGCGAGGACGGCGCCGGGGGTGTCGGCTGCGATCCGCTCCGCCTCGGAGACGGCGCCCTTCATCCCGAGCGAGGGCTCTGTGAGCACGAGCTCCGCACCGTAGGCGCGCAGCAGCATCCGTCGCTCCGTCGACATCGACGCGGGCATCGTGAGGATGACCTTGTATCCGCGGGCGGCGCCGATCATCGCGAGGGCGATGCCCGTGTTTCCGCTCGTGCCCTCGACGATCGTCCCTCCGGGCTTGAGTTCGCCCGAGGCCTCCGCCGCATCGACGATGGCGACACCGAGACGGTCCTTCACGGACGAGGCCGGGTTGTAGAACTCGAGCTTCGCGAGGATGGTGCCGGGAAGCCCCTCGGAGACGCGGTTGAGGCGGACCAGGGGAGTGTTGCCGAATGCGCTCGTGATGTCGGAGTGGATGCCGGGCATGGTGAGGCCTTTCATGCGGATGGATGAGGCGGAAGAGGGATCCCAGCCTACGATGCGCGATGAGGCCGGGGACGAGTGTGACGGGAGGCCCGCGGTATTCTGGAAGAACCCATGCTCTCCTCTCCGACTTCCCACGCGCCTGCAGAGCGCGAACTCGGGCACATCGTCCGCGATGCGGCCACGCGTCTGGCCGATGCCGGCGTGCCGACCCCCGCCGTCGACGCCGAGCTCCTCGCCGGCCACGTGCTGGGCCTCGGCAGGGGAGAGGTCGCCGCGGCCGCGATCCGGGGCGATCGGATGCCGCAGCCCGCCGCCGATGCCTTCGAGGCCCTCATCGTCCGCCGCGCCGCACGGGAGCCGCTCCAGCATCTGACGGGCACCGCCCCCTTCCGCCACCTCGAACTCCGGGTCGGCCCCGGCGTCTTCGTGCCGCGCCCCGAGACCGAGATGGTCGCCCAGCTCGCGATCGACGCGCTCCGCTCCGCCGCCGGACCCGAACCGATCGCCGTGGATCTCGGCACGGGAAGCGGCGCGCTCGCCCTGTCGATGGCCACCGAGGTCCCTCACGCGCATGTCCACGCCGCGGAGAACTCGGTCGACGCCTTCATCTGGGCGAAGGAGAACTTCGCCGCCATCGCACCGCACGCCCGACTGGCCTTCGTCGATCTGGCAGATGCGTTCCCCGACCTCGACGGGCGCGTGTCCGTTCTCGTCTCGAACCCGCCGTACGTGCCCGACGACGCCATCCCGCGCGACCCCGAGGTGCGGTTCTGGGACCCGCCCGCCGCACTGTACGGTGGCGCCGACGGGCTCGAGGTCGTCCGGATCCTGTCCGGAGTGGCGCTGCGGCTCGCGCACCCCGGCGGCACCCTGGTCATCGAGCACGGCGAGTGGCAGGGCGGCGCGATCCGCGGCATCCTGACCGCCGACGGATGGCGGGGAGCCGCCACCCACCCCGACCTGACGGCGCGAGACCGCGCCACGACGGCGATTCGCCCCTGACCGCCGAGGGTTGCCAGGAGGCTCAAGCCTCCGCCCCGTAGAATGCTGCGGATATGTCTCCCGTGCTCGACTGTCGCGACGCCGACCAGCTGCTGCCGGCGATGCGCCGTGCCCGTCAGGCGATCGCCCGTGGCGAGCTCATCGTCATGCCCACCGACACCGTCTACGGCGTGGCCGCCGACGCGTTCAACAGTGCGGCCGTCGCCCGGCTGCTCGAGGCGAAGGGCCGCGGCCGGCAATCTCCGCCGCCGGTCCTGGTCTCCGGGCTCGCGACGATGCGCGCGCTCGTCGCCGATGTTCCCGAGGCCGTCGAGCGGCTCGTCGATGAGTTCTGGCCCGGCGGCCTGACCATCGTCCTCCCCGCGCAGCCGTCACTCACCTGGGACCTGGGCGAGACCCACGGCACCGTCGCCGTGCGGATGCCGAACGATCCCTTCGCGCTGGAGCTGCTCGAGGAGTGCGGCCCGCTCGCCGTGTCGAGCGCCAATCTGACCGGGCGTCCCGCCGCGCTCCAGATCGACTCGGCCGTCGACATGCTCGGCGACCGGATCGCCGTCTACCTCGACGGCGGCATGGTCGAGACAGGGGTGTCCTCGACCATCGTCGACGCGACCGGGCTCGTCGGTGCCCCGCAGCATCCCGTCCGCGTTCTGCGAGAGGGAGCCATCACCCGCGGCGAACTCCGGGAGGTGCTCGGCGACCTGCTCGAGGACGACCCCGCCGACGACGAAGACGATCCGGCGTGAGGGAGTACCTGCTCGCCTTCGTCATCACGGCGGCGATCACCTTCGCGCTGTCCTGGCTCGTCTGGAAGGTCGCGATCCGCTACCGGCTCCACCCGGCCATCCGCGAGCGTGACGTCCACAAGAACCCGACACCCCGCCTCGGCGGCATCGCGATGTTCCTCGGGCTCGCCGCGTTCTTCCTGATCTCGTCGCAGTGGCCCGCGTTCGAGATCATCTGGAGCGAGCCTGCCCGGATGTGGTCGCTGCTCGGCGCGGCGGCCCTCATGGTGGTCGTCGGTGTCGCCGACGACCTGTGGGACCTCGACTGGATGATCAAGCTCGCCGCCCAGTTCCTCGCGGCCTGGATCATCGTCGGCATCGGCGGGATCCAGATCTTCGCCCTGCCCTTCGGCGACCAGGCCATCGCGTCGAGCTGGCTGAGCATCAGCTTGTCCATCTTCGCGATCGTCATCGTCATGAACGCGATCAACTTCATCGACGGGCTCGACGGACTGGTCGCCGGCGTGTGCATCATCGCGAACACGGTGTTCTTCGCCTACTCGGCGATGATCGCCCGGGACTTCGAGAACAGCTCCGAGACGAATACCGCCGTCTTCCTGACCGTCGTGCTGCTCGGGATCTGCGCCGGGTTCCTGCCGTTCAACTGGAACCCCGCGAAGATGTTCATGGGCGACGCCGGGGCACTCCTGCTCGGTCTGATGATGTCGGCCTCGGCCATCGTCGTCACCGGCGGGCTTCCGCAGCAGCTCCTCGGGGACAACGACCTCTTCGGCCGTTCACAGCTCATCGGCGCGTACATCCCGGTCATCCTGCCGATCGTGATCGTCCTGCTCCCGCTCCTCGACTTCGGGCTCGCCGTCGTCCGCCGGATGGCGAGGGGCAAGTCGCCCTTCTCTCCCGACCGGCAGCACATGCACCACCGCATGCTCGACATGGGGCACACCGATCGCAACGCCGTGTTCGTCTTCTACGCCTGGACGGCCATCGTGTCGCTCTCCGTGCTGCTGATGTACATCGGCACCACCGCCGGCTGGCCGGGCCTGTACTGGCCCGGCGTCGCCTATCTGATCCTCGGCTGCGTCGCCTGCGTCGTGGTCACCCTGCCACCCTCCCGCCGCCCGCACGGCGCGGCATCCCGACGGAAAGTCCTGACATGACCACGCCGACCGTTTCCTCGACGCCGCTCCTGCGCCGCACCCTGATCCTCTCCGCCCTCGCGACCGCCGCGCTGGCGGTGGTCGGATCGGTCATCGGGCTGCTGGTCGCGGGCACCTCGGGGCTCTGGAGCGCGCTGGTCGCCGTGCTGATGGCGGCCATCTTCCTCGGCTTCACGACCGCGTCGATCCTCATCGCCAACCGCTGGTACGGCGACCCCCTGTTCGTGCCCATCTTCTTCGGCTCGGTGATGGGCGGTTGGATCCTGAAGTTCGTCGTGTTCCTGATCGGACTGTTCCTTCTCCGCGATCAGCCCTGGCTGAGCCCGATGGTCTTCCTCGTCGCCCTCGTCGTCAGCATCATCGTGTCGCTGGCCGTCGACGTGGTGGTCATGCTGCGCATGCGCCTGCCGGTCGTCAGCGACGCCACGCTGCCCACCGCGGCCGATGTCGAGGCGGGGGAGAAGGGCTCGGCGGACTCCGCGACGCCCCGGGACTGATACGCTGTTACCGAGCCCGCCTGATCCCGACGGGAACGTCTGCGGAGCAGCTCACCGACCATCGTCGCCTCGGTTTTTCGACCGCGGCCCCGAAGCTGGAGCCAGCGCTGTTTATTCAAGCTGCGACCCTGATCGCCACCGCCGCCGGAGAAGGTCCGGAATTCCACGGACCCTCGATTGAAGAGTTCTTTCCGGAGACACTCTTCGCCATCGGGTTCCTCGAGGTCAACCGGATCCATCTGATCCAGTTCCTCTCTACCGCCGTGATCGTTCTGATCTTCTGGCTGGGCACCCGTCGCATGACGGTCGTCCCCGGACGATTCCAGAGCATCGTCGAGATGGGCCTGGACTTCGTCCGCGTCAACATCGCCGAAGATCTCCTCGGCAAGAAGGACGGCAAGAGGTTCCTCCCGATCCTCACGACGATCTTCTTCATGGTGCTGTTCATGAACATCACCGGCATCATCCCCGGCCTGAACATCGCCGGAACGTCGATCGTCGCGGTACCGCTGCTTCTGGCAGTGGTGAGCTACGTGACCTTCATCTACGCCGGCGTTCGCAAGAGCCCGAAGAACTTCTTCAAGAACGCACTCTTCCCGAGCGGTGTGCCGTGGCCGATCTACCTGATCGTCACCCCGATCGAGCTCATCTCCACGTTCATCATCCGGCCGGTCACGCTGACCCTCCGACTGCTGATGAACATGATGGTCGGCCACCTGCTGCTCGTCCTCTTCTTCGCAGCGACGAACTTCTTCCTCGTCGATCTCGGCGGATGGTGGTCGGCGCTCGCCGCCGGCTCGCTCGCCTTCGGCTTCATCTTCACGCTGTTCGAAATCCTGGTGGCCGTCCTCCAGGCATACGTCTTCGCACTCCTCACTGCGGTCTACATCCAGCTCGCAGTCGCTGAAGAACACTGAGCGGGTCGGTCTTCGACCTTCCCACCCAACCGAAAGGAAAAATCCCGTGGACGCAACTACGGTTCTCGCCGCTCTGCAGGGCAACATCGCCACCGTCGGCTACGGCCTCGCCGCGATCGGTCCCGCCATCGGCGTCGGCATCGTCGTCGGCAAGACGATCGAGGGTGTCGCCCGCCAGCCCGAGCTGGCAGGTCGCCTCCAGGTCCTGATGTGGATCGGTATCGCCTTCACCGAGGCGCTCGCCTTCATCGGCATCGCGACCTACTTCATCTTCACCGGCCTTACGCCGGCGTAATCGCTCTTCGATCGCACTGATAAGGAGACAGGATGCTGAATCTTGTCGTGAAAGCGGCTGAGGAAGGCGAGTCCTACAACCCGCTGTTCCCGGCGATGTACGACATCGTCTGGTCGGCCGTGTGCTTCGTCGTGATCCTGTTCGTCTTCTGGCGGGTCGCCCTGCCGAAGATGCAGGTTCTCCTCGACCAGCGCGCCGCTGCCATCGAGGGCAACATCGCGAAGGCCGACGAAGCTCAGCGCAAGGCCGAGGCCGCGCTGGAGGAGTACACCGCTCAGCTCGCCGACGCACGCAAGGAAGCCGGTGAGATCCGCGAAGCCGCCCGTGAGGACGGTAAGAAGATCGTCACCGAAGCGCGCGACACGGCGTCTGCCGAAGCGGGCCGCCTCACGGCTGCTGCGCACACGCAGATCGAAGCAGAACGTCAGACGGCGCTCGTGTCGCTCCGCAGCGAGGTGGGCACCCTCGCCCTCGACCTCGCCGGCGGCGTGATCGGGGAGACCCTGTCGGACGACCAGAAGGCTCAGGCCGTGGTCGACCGCTTCCTCGCCGACCTCGAGGCATCTGAGAAGGCGGCTCAGTAATGGGTAGCGCGACCACTCAGGCACTCACGGCGACGACGTCGGCCCTCGCGGCCGCGCCGAGCGTCGACCTCGGTGTGGCCCGCGAGCTCTTCGCCGCGGTGCGCGCCCTGGCCGGCTCGTCGCAGCTGAGCGGCGCGCTGTCCGATGCATCGGCGCCTGCCGATGCCCGCCAGCAGGTCGTCACGGGTGTGTTCGGCGGATACTCGCCGGCCACCGTGGCGGTGCTGAAGGCGGCCGTCGCCGAGCGCTGGTCCTCCGCCGCCGACCTCGTGTCGGGCATCGAAGAGGCCGGCATCCGGGCCGCGGCTATCGCCGAGCCTTCGGTCGACCTCGAAGCGGAGCTCTTCTCAGTCACTCGCACGATCGCGTCCAACCCGGAGCTCGAGCTCGCGCTCGGGAGCCGACTGGGCGACTCCTCGGCCAAGGGTGCGCTCATCGAGGCGCTGCTCGGAGGCCGGGCGAGTGAGCCGACGATCATCGTCGTCTCGTCCCTCGTTCAGGTTCCCCGCGAGCGCCGCGTGCGCTCCATGCTCGGTCGCGCGCTCAGCGTGGTCGCCGAAGAGCGGGGACGCATCGTCGCCACCGTCTCCTCCGCGACGGCCCTCACGGGTGACCAGCAGTCCCGGCTGCAGCGCACCCTTGCGGAGCGTTACGGCAAGGACGTCTCGCTGAATCTCGTCGTCGATCCCTCGGTCGTCGGCGGTCTGCGCATCGAGATCGGCGACGACGTCATCGACGCCACCGTCTCCTCGCGTCTGAGCGACCTCCGCCACCGCCTGGCGGGCTAGATCTTCCCGCTCCACCGGAGCGGCCCCGGCGGGCCTCGTGCCCGCCACAAGACCTCACAAGAAGGAAGACCATGGCAGAACTGTCCATCAGCCCCGACGTCATCCGTGACGCGCTGAAAGACTTCGTCGCCGCCTACGAGCCCACCGGGGCAGCGGCGACCGAGGTCGGCACCGTCGTCGACGCAGCCGACGGCATCGCCCACGTCGAGGGTCTGCCCGGCGTCATGGCGAACGAACTCGTTCGCTTCGACAACGGTGTGGAAGGCCTCGCGCAGAACCTCGACGAGCACGAGATCGGTGTCGTCGTCCTCGGCGACTTCTCGGGCATCCAGGCCGGCCAGAAGGTCACCCGCAGCGGTGAGGTCCTCTCGGTCGGTGTCGGCGACGGCTACCTCGGCCGCGTGGTCGACCCGCTCGGCAACCCGATCGACGGTCTCGGCGAGATCGCCATCGAAGGCCGTCGTGCCCTCGAGCTCCAGGCGCCCGGCGTCATGCAGCGCAAGAGCGTGCACGAGCCGATGCAGACCGGCATCAAGGCGATCGACGCCATGATCCCCGTCGGCCGCGGTCAGCGTCAGCTCATCATCGGCGACCGCCAGACCGGTAAGACGGCCATCGCGATCGACACGATCATCAACCAGAAGACCAACTGGGACTCCGGCGACACCAACAAGCAGGTGCGCTGCATCTACGTCGCGATCGGCCAGAAGGGCTCGACCATCGCCGCGGTGAAGGGCGCCCTCGAGGACGCCGGGGCGATGGAGTACACGACGATCGTCGCCGCTCCGGCATCCGACCCGGCCGGTTTCAAGTACCTGGCTCCGTACACCGGTTCGGCCATCGGCCAGCACTGGATGTACGGCGGCAAGCACGTCCTGATCATCTTCGACGACCTGTCGAAGCAGGCCGAGGCCTACCGCGCCGTGTCCCTGCTCCTGCGCCGCCCGCCGGGTCGCGAGGCGTACCCCGGCGACGTGTTCTACCTGCACTCGCGTCTGCTGGAGCGTTGCGCCAAGCTCTCCGACGAGCTCGGTGCCGGTTCGATGACGGGTCTCCCGATCATCGAGACGAAGGCCAACGACGTCTCGGCCTACATCCCGACCAACGTGATCTCGATCACGGACGGCCAGATCTTCCTCCAGTCCGACCTCTTCAACGCCAACCAGCGTCCGGCGGTCGACGTGGGTATCTCCGTGTCGCGAGTCGGCGGTGACGCACAGGTCAAGTCGATCAAGAAGGTGTCGGGCACGCTGAAGCTCGAGCTGGCCCAGTACCGCTCGCTCGAGGCCTTCGCGATGTTCGCCTCCGACCTCGATGCCGCGTCGCGTCGTCAGCTCGCCCGTGGTGCGCGTCTGACCGAGCTGCTCAAGCAGCCGCAGTACTCGCCGTACCCCGTCGAGGAGCAGGTCGTCTCGATCTGGGCCGGAACCAACGGCAAGCTCGACACGATCGAGGTCGAAGACGTGCTCCGGTTCGAGCGCGAGCTGCTCGATCACCTGAAGCGCAACACCTCGATCCTCGAGTCCCTGCGCGAGTCGAACGTCCTCGATGACGCGACGCTTGCGGAGCTCGACAAGGCGACGGATGCCTTTGTGCTCGAGTTCCAGGGTGGCAAGGGTCAGGCCCTCGGCCAGCCCGGCCGCGAAGAGGTCGCTGCTGCGGACGTCGATGACGTGAACCAGGAGAAGATCGTCAAGGGCCGCCGCGGCTGACGCCGACGGGAGACTGTTAACTCATGGGCGCACAACTCAGGGTCTACAAGCAGAAGATCTCTTCTGCTCAGACGACCAAGAAGATCACGAAGGCGATGGAACTCATCGCAGCTTCGCGCATCCAGAAGGCGATGGCGCGCGTCCGCGCGTCCAACCCCTTCGCGCGGGCTGTGACGCGGGCCGTCTCCGCCGTGGCCACCCACTCGAACGTCCAGCACCCGCTGACGACCGAGCGCGACGAGATCCGGCGTTCCGCTGTCGTCGTGTTCGGCTCCGACCGCGGACTCGCCGGCGCGTTCAACTCGCAGGTCATCCGCGAGGCCATGCAGCTCGGTGAGCTGCTGCGCAGCGAGGGTCGCGAGCCGGTCTACTACCTCGTCGGCCGCAAGCCGGTCGGTTTCTTCCAGTTCCGCCGCATCGCTTCGGCGGGCGAGTGGATCGGCGACACCGACACTCCGCACTTCTCGACCGCAGAAGAGATCGCGGGCGCGCTCATCGAGGCGTACGAGATCGGCGGAGCCGAGGGCGGCGTCGACGAGATCCACCTCGTCTACAACCGTTTCGTGAGCATGATCACGCAGACGCCGGAGACGGTCCGTCTGCTTCCGCTCGAGGTCGTCGAGGCGGAGGACACGGCATCCAGCCAGGTCTACCCGCTGTACGAATTCGAGCCGAGCCCCGAAACGGTGCTCGATGCGCTCCTGCCGGTGTACGTCCAGAGCCGCGTCTTCAACGCTCTTCTGCAGTCGTCCGCCGCCAAGCAGGCGGCCACGCAGAAGGCCATGAAGTCGGCCAGTGACAACGCCGACAACCTCATCACCGACTACACGCGCCTGCGCAACAACGCGCGCCAGGCAGAGATCACGCAGCAGATCGCCGAGATCGTCGGCGGCGCCGACGCTCTGGCGTCGGGCAAATAGACCATACGAAGGAAGAGAAGCCATGAGCCTCACCGCTGAGAAGACGGAAGCTCCTGTCGTCGGCCGCGTCGCCCGCGTCACCGGGCCGGTCGTCGACATCGAGTTCCCGCACGACTCGATCCCCGACATCTACAACGCGCTGAAGACCACCATCACGATCGCCGGTGAGTCCAACGAGATCACGCTCGAGGTCGCACAGCACCTCGGGGACGACCTCGTCCGCGCCATCTCGCTGAAGCCGACCGACGGCATGATCCGCGGCCAGGAAGTCCGCGACACCGGGGGCCCCATCACGGTTCCCGTCGGAGACGTGACCAAGGGCAAGGTCTTCAACGTCACCGGTGACATCCTGAACTCCGCTCCTGGTGAGACCGTCGAGATCACGGAGCGCTGGGGCATCCACCGCCAGGCGCCCAACTTCGACCAGCTCGAGTCGAAGACCGAGATGTTCGAGACCGGCATCAAGAGCATCGACCTGCTCACCCCGTACGTCCAGGGTGGAAAGATCGGCCTCTTCGGTGGTGCAGGTGTCGGCAAGACCGTCCTGATCCAGGAGATGATCCAGCGCGTCGCGCAGGACCACGGTGGCGTGTCGGTGTTCGCCGGTGTCGGTGAGCGCACGCGTGAGGGCAACGACCTCATCGCCGAGATGGAAGAGGCGGGTGTCTTCGACAAGACGGCCCTCGTGTTCGGCCAGATGGACGAGCCGCCGGGAACGCGTCTTCGCGTCGCGCTGTCGGCCCTGACCATGGCGGAGTACTTCCGCGATGTGCAGAAGCAGGACGTGCTGTTGTTCATCGACAACATCTTCCGCTTCACGCAGGCCGGTTCCGAGGTCTCGACGCTGCTGGGCCGCATGCCCTCGGCGGTCGGCTACCAGCCGAACCTCGCCGACGAGATGGGTGTGCTCCAGGAGCGCATCACCTCGACGCGTGGTCACTCGATCACCTCGCTGCAGGCGATCTACGTCCCCGCCGACGACTACACCGACCCGGCGCCGGCAACGACGTTCGCGCACCTCGACGCGACCACCGAGCTGTCCCGCGAGATCGCATCGAAGGGCCTGTACCCGGCCATCGACCCGCTGACCTCGACCAGCCGCATCCTGGACCCCCGCTACATCGGCGACGACCACTACCGCGTGGCGACGTCTGTGAAGCAGATCCTCCAGAAGAACAAGGAACTGCAGGAGATCATCGCGATCCTCGGTGTCGATGAGCTCTCCGAGGAAGACAAGATCGTCGTGTCGCGTGCACGCCGCATCCAGCAGTTCCTCTCGCAGAACACCTACATGGCCAAGAAGTTCACCGGCGTCGAGGGCTCCACGGTCCCGATCAAGGAGACCATCGAGTCGTTCGACGCGATCGTCAAGGGTGACTTCGACCACGTCGCCGAGCAGGCCTTCTTCAACGTCGGTGGCATCGCCGACGTTGAAGAGAAGTGGGCGCAGATCCAGAAGGAGAACGGCTGACATGGCGCTGACCGTCACCCTCGTCTCCGCTGAGGCGGAGGTCTGGCACGGCGAGGCGAGCCTCGTCGTGGCCAAGACGGTCGAGGGCGAAATCGGCTTCATGTCCGGCCACGAGCCCGTCCTCGCGATCCTCGCCGAAGGTCAGGTCCGCATCACGCAGACCGACGGCGCGAAGATCGTGGCGACGGCGCAGGACGGCTTCCTCTCGATGGAGGGCGACGAGCTCACCATCGTCGCGGGCAACGCCACGCTCCAGTCCTGACACTCCCTCGCGCAGCGCCGTCCGGTTCGCCGGGCGGCGCTGCGCTGTTCCTCCCCGGAGCCGTACCGTGCTGATCCTTCTGCCCCCCTCCGAGACCAAGCGTCCGGGCGGCGACGGCCCGCCCCTTGCCATCGAGACGCTCGCCTATCCCGAGCTCGCCCCTCCGCGTCGTCGTGTGACCGAGGCGCTCGTAGCGCTCAGCGCCGATGAGGATGCCGCCGCGAAGACGCTGAAGCTCTCCGTGCGGCAGCGCGGCGAGGTCGCGGCGAACGCGGAACTGTTCACGTCGCCGACTCTGCCGTCGGTCGACCGCTACACGGGTGTGCTCTACGACGCGCTCGGCGCGGCGTCGCTCCATCACGACGCGCGGGAGTGGATCGGCCACCACGTCGCGATCCATTCCGCACCCTTCGGCCCGGTGGGAGGGCTCGATCCGCTTCCGGCGTATCGGCTGGGCGCCGGGATCGCGCTTCCCGGTGTTCCGCCGCTTCGGCGGGTGTGGGCGGATGCCGTCGCGGCGGCGCTCGCGGCGTCGGCGCCGCCCTTCATCCTCGACCTCCGATCGGAGGCCTATGTCGCACTCGGCCCCGTGCCGTCCGCGGTCGCGTCGGCCTATGTGCGTGTCGTCACGGCGGGACCCGATGGCTCGGTCCGGGCGCTGAACCATTTCAACAAGCACGCGAAGGGCGATCTTGTGCGGCGTCTCGCGTCGGACGCGCCCGCCGTCCGAGGAGCGGGTGACCTGCTGGCGTGGGCGGAGGCGAGCGGCGTGGTCCTGCGGGCTCGCGAGGCCGACTCGGAGCTCGAGCTCGTGGTGTGAACGGGTGACGAGGACGGGGCCGGATGCTGCAGCATCCGGCCCCGTCCTCGTCGACGATTACTTGATGAAGCGGATGTTGATCGGGTACTGGTAGGTCCCGCCGGCGTTGACCCTCATGCCGCCGAGTACGCAGAACACCACGTTGATGACGTACACCGCGAAGGTGAGCAGGCTGAACAGCGGCGCCAGGAACCAGATGATCGCCGACAGGATCGATACGACGATCGAGACCGCGACGAAGACGATCAGGAACGTGATCTGCCAGTTGACGGCTTCCTTGCCCTCGGTGTCCGTGCGGCGGCCGCGCTCTCTGAACACGAGCCAGATGATGAGGGGCGGGAGCAGGAACAGCACGCCGCCGAAGTGCGAGAGCATCGCCCACATCTTGTCGTCCTGGTCGGAGAGCGGCTGCGGCGCGCCCTGCGACGGCTGCTGACCGTAGCCGGGTGGCGGCGGCGGAACGGACGGGCCGCCGCCCGCGCCGGGAGGGGTCGGCCCGCTCGGGGGAGGTGTGGGAGGCTGCCCGCCCGGGGGC